>NZ_JBMOWO010000046.1:0-50814 GCF_049310525.1 Pseudomonas sp. GZD-222 | reverse complement strand
AGCGGGGTTGCCCCGCGATGCGATTTCCCTGACCCACCGCAATCGCTGGGCAAGCCCGCTCCCACAGCTGTTTCATCGATTTGTCATTGGTGCGCCGCTAAATCGTAACGCCGCGTAGTCAGGCTGAAACTCCCGCACTCGATCAGGGAGATATGCAATGGCTCGTGAACTCGATGGCTCGTACCAACCCAACGCCAAGTCCCGCAAGCAGCAGGAGAAAGATCAGCGCCGCATGGAGTACCGCCGCGCGATCGAAAGCTACTCCGAGCAACGCCGCCTGCTTCAGGAAATTGCTGATTACCCCGAATTGCAGGCTATCAGCGTGTGGCAGGTATCGGCGGCAAACTCCCCGAAAAACGCTCAACAAGCCCGCTGATTTGCGTTCGTTCGCTACGGATGAATGCAAGAAAGGCCAAGGCCACCGGCGATTGCCGCTTGGCCTTGGACTGCACCACACACCAGCTGCGGTACAGTGGCAGCTCTTCAACCGGTAACTCGCGCAGCACACCGGTGGCCAGTTCCAGGTTCAGCGCATGGCGGGTCAGCAGGGCAATGCCCAGCCCGGCAATCACACATTCACGCTGGGCATCGGCCGAGGCGACTTCAAGGGTCTGGGTGAAGTGCACGCGCTTGTCCTTGAAGTACTCCTCGCAGGCTTTGCGGGTGCCGGAACCTTGTTCGCGAACCAGCAGGGTGTGCGGTTCCAGGTCTTGCAGGCGCAGCTTTTCAAGTTTGCACAGCGGATGGTCGGGCGGTGCCACGGCGACAATCGGATTGTTGAGGAACGGCAGGAACTCCAGACCCATGTCCTGAGGCACCATGGACATGATGATCAGGTCGTCACGGTTGTCCGAGAGGCGACGGATGGCCTGGGCCCGGTTGACCACGGTGAGGGTAAGATTGACTTCTGGGTGCTGGCGCTTGAAGGCGGCGAACAGGTGCGGGACGAAGTATTTGGCGCTGGATTCCACTGCCAGTTTCAACTGCCCTTGCAGCGAGCCTTGCATGTCGGACAGCTGCATATCGAGGCTTTCCAGGCGCCCGAAGATGTCTCGGCTGGCGCGCTGCAAGGCTTCGGCAGCCTCGGTCAGGTAGAGTTTTTTGCCGACGTACTCGAACAGCGGCTGGCCCACCAGTTCTTCAAGTTGACGGATCTGTAGACTAACGGCGGGTTGCGTCAGGTTCATCTCCTCGGCCGCGCGGCTGTAGGAACGCAAATCACAGACCTCATTGAAGATCTGCAATTGACGCAATGTCATACGCATCAATGACTTACGCATTTTTTTCTTATCTCGGCAAAACCTTGTAACAGCACTATAAGCTTTTGCTAATGCACGCCCTAATAAATATTGATTTTTGTTTATCCAGAGACAGCGCTAGGGTAAAGATGCGACTGGCCAGCGACGATTGGTCACGCGCCGACCGGCGGTGCCGGCTCGTTTGTTCTAGCGGCCTTGGGAATACTCCAGTGATAAAAAAAATCCTGATCGCCAACAGGGGTGAAATCGCAGTTCGGATCGTGCGTGCCTGCGCCGAGATGGGCATTCGCTCCGTGGCGATCTACTCCGACGCCGACCGCCATGCCTTGCACGTCAAGCGTGCAGACGAGGCCCACAGCATTGGTGCCGAGCCCCTGGCCGGCTACCTGAACCCGCGCAAGCTGGTGAACCTGGCTGTGGAAACCGGTTGTGATGCGCTGCATCCCGGTTATGGTTTTCTGTCTGAGAACGCTGAGCTTGCGGACATCTGTGCTGAACGCGGGATCAAGTTCATTGGTCCGGCAGCCGAAGTCATTCGCCGCATGGGCGACAAGACCGAAGCCCGGCGCAGCATGATCAAGGCCGGTGTGCCGGTAACCCCGGGCACTGAAGGCAACGTCGCCGATATTCATGAAGCGCTTGAAGAAGGCGATCGGATCGGTTATCCGGTGATGCTCAAGGCCACCTCCGGCGGCGGTGGTCGCGGTATTCGTCGCTGCAACAGCCGCGAAGAGCTGGAACAGGCATTCCCGCGAGTCATTTCCGAAGCGACCAAGGCCTTTGGTTCGGCGGAAGTGTTCCTGGAAAAATGCATCGTCAACCCGAAACACATTGAAGCGCAGATCCTCGGCGACAGCTTCGGCAACGTTGTGCACTTGTTCGAGCGCGACTGCTCGATCCAGCGCCGCAACCAGAAGCTCATCGAGATCGCCCCAAGCCCGCAACTGACCCCTGAACAGCGCGCCTATATCGGTGACCTGTCGGTGCGCGCAGCCAAGGCTGTGGGTTACGAGAACGCCGGTACCGTGGAGTTCTTGCTCGCCGATGGCGAGGTGTACTTCATGGAGATGAACACCCGGGTGCAGGTGGAACACACCATCACCGAAGAAATCACCGGCATCGACATCGTTCGCGAACAGATCCGCATTGCTTCGGGCCTGCCGCTGTCGGTCAAGCAGGAAGATATCCAGCACCGCGGCTTTGCCCTGCAGTTCCGGATCAACGCTGAAGATCCGAAGAACAACTTCCTGCCCAGCTTCGGCAAGATCACCCGTTACTACGCACCCGGCGGTCCCGGCGTACGTACCGATACGGCGATCTACACCGGCTACACCATTCCGCCGTTCTACGACTCCATGTGCCTGAAACTGGTGGTCTGGGCGCTGACCTGGGAAGAAGCCATGGACCGCGGCCTGCGAGCCCTGGACGACATGCGCTTGCAAGGGGTGAAGACCACTGCCGCCTATTACCAGGAAATCCTGCGCAATCCGGAATTTCGCAGCGGTCAGTTCAACACCAGCTTCGTTGAAGCTCATCCAGAACTGACCAACTATTCGATCAAGCGCAAACCCGAAGAGCTGGCCCTGGCCATCGCTGCCGCCATTGCCGCCCACGCAGGCCTGTGAGGAATCCCATAATGTCCAAGAAAATCTTTGTAACCGACACAATCCTGCGCGATGCCCATCAGTCCCTGCTGGCCACCCGCATGCGTACCGACGACATGCTGCCGATCTGCGACAAGCTCGACAAGGTTGGCTACTGGTCGCTGGAAGTCTGGGGCGGCGCAACCTTCGACGCCTGCGTGCGCTTCCTCAAGGAAGACCCGTGGGAGCGCCTGCGCAAACTGCGTGCAGCGCTGCCTAACACCCGTTTGCAGATGCTCCTGCGCGGTCAGAACCTGCTCGGCTACCGCCACTACAGCGACGACGTGGTCAAAGCCTTCGTGGCCAAGGCTGCCGTCAACGGTATCGACGTATTCCGCATATTCGATGCCATGAACGACGTGCGTAACCTTCGCGTGGCCATCGAGGCGGTAAAAGCGGCCGGCAAGCATGCCCAGGGCACTATTGCCTATACCACCAGCCCGGTGCACACCATCGACGCTTTCGTGGCCCAGGCCAAGCAAATGGAAGCCATGGGTTGCGACTCGGTGGCGATCAAGGACATGGCTGGCCTGTTGACCCCGTACGCCACGGGTGAACTGGTCAAGGCGCTGAAGGCCGAGCAGTCGCTACCGGTGTTCATCCACTCCCACGACACCGCTGGCCTGGCTGCCATGTGCCAGCTCAAAGCCATCGAGAACGGTGCCGATCACATCGACACCGCGATCTCCAGCTTCGCTTGGGGCACCAGCCATCCGGGTACCGAATCGATGGTTGCGGCACTCAAGGGCAGCGAATTCGACACTGGCCTGGATCTGGAGCTGCTGCAGGAAATCGGCCTGTACTTCTATGCCGTGCGCAAGAAGTACCATCAGTTTGAAAGCGAGTTCACCTCCGTGGACACCCGCGTGCAAGTGAACCAGGTACCGGGCGGGATGATTTCCAACCTGGCCAACCAGCTCAAAGAACAGGGCGCGCTCAACCGCATGAGCGAAGTGCTGGCTGAGATCCCACGCGTGCGTGAAGACCTCGGTTTCCCGCCGCTGGTGACCCCGACCTCGCAGATCGTTGGCACTCAGGCGTTCTTCAACGTCCTGGCTGGCGAGCGCTACAAGACCATCACCAACGAGGTGAAGCTGTACCTGCAAGGCGGTTACGGCAAGGCTCCGGGTGTGGTCGACGAGAACCTGCGCCGTCAGGCCATCGGCAGCGAAGAAGTCATCGACGTGCGTCCGGCAGACCTGCTCAAGCCGGAAATGACCAAGCTGCGTGCCGATATCGGCAACCTGGCCAAGTCCGAAGAAGACGTGCTGACCTTCGCCATGTTCCCGGATATCGGGCGCAAGTTCCTCGAAGAACGTGAAGCCGGAACCCTGACCCCTGAAGTGCTGCTGCCGATTCCAGAAGCTGGCAAGGTCGCCTCGGCTGGCGGTGAAGGTGTGCCGACCGAGTTCGTCATCGACGTCCACGGCGAAACCTACCGCGTCGACATTACCGGTGTCGGCGTCAAGGCCGAAGGCAAGCGTCACTTTTACCTGTCCATCGACGGCATGCCGGAAGAAGTGGTGTTCGAACCGCTCAACGAATTCGTCGGCGGCGGCAGCAGCAAGCGCAAGCAGGCCAGCGCTCCGGGCCACGTCAGCACCACCATGCCGGGCAATATTGTCGATGTCCTGGTCAAGGAAGGCGACGTGGTCAAGGCCGGTCAGCCGGTGCTGATCACCGAAGCCATGAAGATGGAAACCGAAGTCCAGGCGGACGTCGCCGGCAAGGTCACCGCCATTCATGTAGCCAAGGGCGACCGGGTCAACCCGGGCGAGATTCTGATCGAGATCGAAGGCTGATTTTCAGGTCTTCATCTACAAGCAGTTAACCTCTGGGGAGCAAATGCTCCCCTTTTTTTGCGCTCTGTAGGAGCGGATTCATCCGCGATGGGGCGCGTAGCGGCCCTAAATAGGCCTGCTATGCAGGCCATCGCGGATAAATCCGCTCCTACCGGCACGCTTCGAGGGTTTGCACCTGGCCGCCAGGCTTTTGGTTATCGCTGCCCAGCCAGCGCTCAAACCCCGCCGCAACCGCCGGCCACTCATCGTCGGTAATCGAGAACCACGCGGTATCGCGGTTACGGTCCTTGATCACCATATGCTTGCGGAACACCCCTTCGAAGCGGAAGCCGAAGCGTTCAGCGGCTCTTTTCGAACGGGCGTTGTCGTTGTTGCACTTCCACTCCAGGCGACGGTTGCCCAGCTCGAATGCCAGCTTGCCCAGCAGGTAGACCGCCTCGGTCCCTTTGGGGGTGCGCTGCATGGCGGCGCCGAAGGCGATGTGGCCAATTTCGATACGGCCCTGCTCAGGCACGATCGACATCAGGCTGAGAATGCCCTGGGTCTGGCCGCTGGCACTGTCGATGACGCTGTAGAACAACGGATCGCTGCTGGCCGCATTGCTGTCGAGCCAGTGGTCGAAGTCTTCGCGTTCGGTGAAAGGCCCATAGGCCAGGTAGTCCCAGAGTTTCGGGTCGGCTTCGGGGCCTTGGAACACCTGCCAGAGGTCTTCGCGGTCACGACGCGGATCGAGTTTTTCCAGGCGAATGAAACGCCCGACCAGGGTTGTCGGATGTGGGCGCTTGGCCGGGTGCCAGTTCAACGATTCACTCATGTAATGGCTCCTGGGATTACAGCGGTTTGCGAAACTGGATGAAACCAGGTCGCTCGGCGACTTGCTCATAGAGACTGATCGCAGTGGCATTGGTTTCATGGGTCAACCAGTGCACCTTGGCGCAGCCTGCTTCCTTCGCCGTAGCGTAGACGTATTCGATCAACTGGCGGCCGATACCCAGGCCACGTTGCTCATTCTGGACATAGAGGTCCTGCAGGTAGCAGGAGTTCTCGATGCTCCAGTTGGAGCGGTGATAGATCCAGTGGACCATGCCCACCGCCTTGCCTTCGACCCAGGCCAGCGCGGCATTGGTCGGCTCATCGACGTCGAGCATGCGTTGCCAGGCCACGGCACTCACCTCTTCGGCAATGCGGGTCTCGTAGAAGCGCTGATAGGCTTGCCACAGTGGCAGCCAGGCGCTGTGGTCATCGGCGGTTACCGGGCGGATCGTAACGCTGGGCATGAGAGATTCCTTCACGATTGGCGCATTACTGCGGCCAGTTGGTTGTCCAGGGGATTGGTGCTGTTGGCCAGGCTTGTACGCACACCTTCGATATCGATGGCCGAACGGTTCTGACTGAGTTTGCGGGTGCCTTGCAGGCGCTCGATGGGCAGGGCAAAACCGACGATGGCCTTGAGCATCCCGGCCATGTAATCGGCGGGCGCCTCATCCACCGACCAAGGCTTGGCCTGAGTCTGTTCATGCTGGTCGCTCAGGCGCCGGACGATGTCCAGCAGCCGCTTGGCATCGTGGTAGACCTCGGCCTTGCCCCAGGCATGTACGGCCACGTAGTTCCACGTCGGTACGGTACGCGGATCTTCAGCCTTGCTGGGATAGTAGCCGGCGCTGACATAGGCGTCGGGCCCGGCAAACACCACCAGGGCTTCGGCACCGTTTTCCAGTTCTTGCCATTGCCGGTTGGCGCGGGCGAAGTGACCGTAGAGGGTGCCGTTGCTGCCTTGGCTGCGGTCCAGCAGCAGCGGCAGGTGGCTGGCCTGCAGCCCTTGTTCACCCTGAGTGACCAGCACGGCCAGACGGGTCTGCTCAATCTGCTGCTGCAGTTGGCTGAGGTCGGTTTCCTTATAGCTCGAAGGTGTGAACATGGGCGTTGTCCTTGGCGAATGCTTCCATCCTAGGCAGGCTATTGGTCTATGGTAAGAGCCATTCCTGGCTAATTTGATAGGTCCATTGTCATGAGCGTGCATCCTTTCACCCTGCCGTTCGACCCGACCGGCATTGTTCTTGATCGCCGCCAGGGGCTGAGCCGCCAGCTATACCAGGCACTGCGTCTACGCGTGCTGGATGGTCGCTTGAGTAGCGGCACCCGCTTGCCGGCCACCCGTGACATGGCGGCGGCATTGGCGCTGTCGCGCAACAGCGTGGTGCGCGCCTATGACCAGCTTTATGCCGAAGGCTTTATTGAAAGCCGGGTAGGTGACGGGACTTACGTGAGTCAGCTGCCAAAACTATCCACAAAAGTATCCACAGGGTTATCCCTGGGTTTTTCCACAGGGTTATCCACAAAATCGCCGGATAATACTGAGTTTTTATCCAGTAAGGTTATCCACAGCGGTCCCTTGGAGCGACTCGAGAAGCATCATTTACCGGCGCCAAAAAGCGGTCCGCCGCGCGCTTTTCGTGTCGGTTTGCCGGCGCTGGATCTGTTTCCTTTCGACGTCTGGGCCAAGCTGCAAGCGGGATTCTGGCGCAATCCGGATCCGGCGGCGCTCGGTTACGGCGACCCTGCGGGTGAATCGCAACTTCGTGAGCTGATTGCCACCTATTTGCGTCGATCACGCGGGCTTTCCTGCACGGCTGAACAAATTGTGATCACCAGTGGCGCACAGCAGGCCATTAGTCTTTGTGCACAGCTGCTGCTGGAGGCGGGGGATGTGGTGGCTGTGGAAAACCCCGGCTATCGCGCCGCCGGAAATGCTTTTGCGTTAACCGGTGCGCACGTACGGGGTATTGCCGTCGATAACGAGGGTCTGGACTGCGCAGCCCTGTATGACCTGCCGCACTGTCGCTTGAGTTATGTGACGCCCTCGCACCAGTACCCCACTGGCGTCACCATGAGCCTGGCCCGGCGCCTGGAGCTGCTGGACTGGGCTCAGCGCAAAGATGGCTGGATCATCGAGGACGATTACGACGGTGAATACCGCTACAGCGGTGCGCCGCTGGCCCCGCTGGCGGCACTGGACCGTAGTGGGCGGGTGTTGTACATCGGCACCTTTGGCAAGATTGCCTTTCCCGCCTTGCGCCTGGGTTATCTGGTACTACCGCAACAGTTGGTTCAAGCTTTCTCGCGTTGCCGGGCACTGTCCGTCAGGCACTCGGAAGTCGGTACGCAGGCGGTAATGGCGCAATTCATGGCACAGGGGCATTTTCAGCGGCACATTCGCCGTGTGCGCCGTGCCGCCCTGAACCGGCGCAATGCTCTGCAGCAGGGCTGGCCTGTGGATATTCCTGGCCTCGGGCCGATGCCTGAGGTCGCGGCAGGGTTACACGTAAAGATCGATGTGGACAGTTATGCCCGCGAACAGACATTGATCGCCCAGGCCGAAGCCGTCGGGGTCGAACTCAATGCCCTGAGCGATTATTGGTTGCCGGACTCGGCCACTCCTGTGGATAACCGCGCAGGGCTGGTGCTGGGCTTCGCCGCAGTGGACGAAGCCCGGATTGCCGACGCGCTGGCACGCTTGCAGCGTGCCTGGCGTGGTTAACGATCAGGTCCCGGCCTTGATCTTGGTCCAGGCCCGGGTGCGCGCACGCTCTGCGTCGCGAGCCAGAGGCTGCAAGGTATAAAGCTTGGCCATGGCCGCTTCGGTCGGGTAGAGGTTGGGGTTGTCGCGAATCGCCGGAGCGACTAGCCCGGTCGCGTCCTTGTTAGGGTTCGGGTAACCGACAAAGTCGCTGATCGGCGCAATCACCTTTGGCTGCAACAGGTAGTTGATGAAGGTATAGGCATCTTCCGGGTTGGCTGCACCTTTAGGGATTGCCAGCATGTCGAACCAGATCGGCGCGCCTTCCTTGGGCAGGCGCATATCCACGACCACGCCGTTCTTTGCCTCCTTGGCGCGGTTGGCCGCCTGGGAGAAGCTGCCCGAGTAGCCTACGGCCACGCAGATGTCGCCGTTGGCGATGTCGGCCATGTACTTGGAGGAGTGGAAGTAGGTGATATGAGGCCTGATCTTGAGCATCAGCGCTTCAGCCTGCTTGTAATCGGCCGGTTTGTCGCTGTTGGGCGGCAAGCCCAGGTACTGCAGGGCCAACGGCAGGATCTCTGAGGGCGAGTCGAGCAGGGCAACGCCACACTGCTTGAGCTTGGCGATGTTTTCTTCTTTGAAGATCAGGTCCCAGCTGTCGACGGGGGCGTTCTCGCCCAGTACCGCCTTGACCTTGTCCGGGTTGAAGCCGATCAGCACGGTGCCGTACATATAGGGCACGGCAAACTTGTTGCCGGGATCGTTGGCCTCGATCAGCTTCATCAACTTCGGGTCCAGGTGTTGCCAGTTTGGCAGCTTGCTGCGGTCCAGTGGCTGGAACACCCCGGCTTCGATCTGCTTGGCGAGGAACACGTTGGAGGGCACGACGACGTCGTAGCCGGAGTTGCCGGTCAGCAGCTTGGCTTCGAGGGCTTCATTGGTGTCGAAGATGTCATAGATCAGCTTGACCTGGCTGTCTTTCTGGAAGTCCACCAGGGTTTGCGGGGTGATGTAGTCGAACCAGTTGTAGACGCGCAACGTGCGCTGTTCGGCGGCCTCGAGGTTGCCGACGAGCAGGATGCTACAGAGCAAGGGAGCGAATAAGCGCTTGAGCCGGGTCATGCTTGAGTCTCCTGATACGCACGTTCAAAGCCTTCCAGGACGTTCACGGCATTGATACCGATTTCTTCGACTGCATAGCCGCCTTCCATGACGAACAGCGTCGGTTTACCCAGGCGCGCGATGCGTTCGCCCATCTGCAGGTAATCGGGGCTGTCCAGTTTGAACTGGGAGATCGGGTCGTCCTTGAAGGTATCTACCCCAAGCGACACGACGATCACGTCCGCAGCATAGCTGGCGATGCGCTCGCAGGCCTGATCCAGGGCGTTGCTCCAGGTGGCCCAGTCACTGCCGGCTGGCAGCGGATAGTTGACGTTGTAACCCAGGCCTTCACCTTCACCTTGTTCGTCGGCGTAGCCGAGGAAGAATGGAAACTCGGCCTGTGGGTCGCCATGAATCGAGGCGAAGAACACATCGCTGCGCTGGTAGAAGATTTCCTGGGTGCCGTTGCCGTGATGGTAATCCACATCCAGGATCGCGACTTTGCGGTGGCCCTGGTCGAGAAATGCCTGGGCTGCAATGGCGGCGTTGTTCAGGTAGCAGTAGCCGCCCATCACATCGCTGGCGGCGTGGTGTCCCGGTGGTCGGCACAGGGCAAAGGCACTGTGGGCGCCGGCTTGCACCGCAGCCTGGGCGGTGAGTGCCACTTGCGCTGCGCTGTAGGCAGCCTGCCAGGTACCGGCAGTGATCGGCGCACCGGCGTCGAAGCTGTAGTAACCCAGCTCGCCATGCAAACCGCGGGGTTTGACGCTGCGCAAGGTGCGCGCCGGCCAGGTAAAGGGCAGCAGGTCGCCCTCGTGGCCGAGACTGGCCCAGCGCTGCCAGGCACCTTCGAAGAAGTTCAGGTAATCGGCACTGTGCACGCGTAGCAGCGGTGCGCGGCCAAAATCCGCAGGGCCTTGTACCGGACCCAGTTCACAACTCTTGACCCGCTCTAGTACATGGTCAGCGCGTGAGGGCATTTCGAAGCAAGGCATCAGTTGCCCGTCGATCAGCTCGCAGCGGCCGTGATGCAGGCGATGGTCATCGGAATATATTGTCAGCATTTGTTGTTCTCCGGGGTCACTGGCATTGATCCATTGTTGATGGATCAGCCCCGGTTCAGAACGGCGGAAACGGCCAAAAGGGGATCGATATGGCCAGTATGAGTGTCCGGATTTCGCCCCCAGGCCGTTTACCAGGTCAGGCGCGGAAATGGCTAGGTGCTACACCGCTCCAGCGCAGAAATGCATGGCGAAAGCTGGCGGTCTCGCTGAAGCCCAGTGCTTCCGCGATTTGATAGATCGGCACTTGGTCATCGGCCAGCAATTGCTTGGCCCGCTCGAATCGCAGCTCATCGAGCAACTGCTGGTAGCTGCTGCCCAGTTCTTGCAAATGCCGACGCAGGGTGCGCGATGAGCAGTTCATCTGTTTTGCCAGGCCTTCCAGCCCGGGAGCGGCGTCCAGTTGGTCGAGCAGTAGCTGACGGATGCGTCCCAGCCAGGCCTGGCGACCGGTGAACTCCAGGTTCTGGCGGCGGCAGCGTTCACTCATGGCCCGGTGGGTGATCTGGTCAGCCAACGGCAAAGGGGCATCTAGCCAGCGGCGCTCGAAGGCAAAGGCGTTATCACTGGCCTCGAAATGCAGCGGGCAGTTGAAGGTATCGGCGTAAAGCGCCTGATAATCCGGAGCGCTATGGACAAAGCGTGTCGCCAGCAGCGGCAGCGCCTGGCCGAGCAGGTCGTCACAAATGACTTTCAAGGAGGTCAGGCAGAACTCGGCATTGAAGGCTGCCAGGTGCGGATCTTCGCGATAATTGCTGGCGCTGAACCAGATGCGCTCCCCGTCTTCAATCAGGCGTAGCTGGAAAAGTGTTCCCAGCAGCGCCGGATACTGCATGGCCAGACGCAAAGCGTCACCTAAGGTGGCACTGGAGAGCAGGGCGTAACCGAGCATGCCGTAGCAGGAAACATGCATACGCCGACCCAGCTCCAGGCCCACTTCACGGCGCCGCGCCACGGCGTTGGCACAGACCATCAGCTCCTGGCGCGTGGTAATGCGCGAGTCGGCGCGGCCCAGGTCCGCCAGGCTGATGCCGCTACCCTCGAGGAGCGCTGCAGCCTCTACGCCATCGTCCTGGAAGGCCTGCAGAACCAAGGACACAGCGTTGAGGGTAGTGAGGTGTGAGTGGAGCATGTCGGGCTTCCTGCTGAAGGGCTGCCTGCAAGCGAGCAATATGCGTGCCTTGCCGGGGTCAGCGCAGCTCTCCACAGAGGTCCAGTTCGATCAGGCGTCGCACTTCTGCCGTCGGCAAGCCTGCGCCAAGCAGCAACTGCAACTTGCCGAAAGCCGCTTCGCGGGTCATTCCACCACCGGACAACACCCCGACCTGACGCAGGCGGCTGCCGGCTTCGTACACGTCCAGTTCGACCCCGCCTTCATGGCACTGGGTGATGGCTACCACCACGATGCCTCGGGCTTGCGCCAGGGCCAACGCGTCGAGAAAGTCTGGATTGTCAGCCGGCCCGGTGCCGCTGCCGAAGCATTCCAGGATCAAGCCTTGTGCACCGCTGTTGAGCGCCGCTTGCAATAACGCAGCGCCGAAGCCGGGTACCAGCGGCAGTACGGCAACAGTAGCGATTTGTTTTGACTGGCGATAATCCAGTTCGGTTGGTAACGGCTGCAGCCTGGCTGCACCGCCAGAACGCTTGAGCGTAACGAACGGGTGGCGGCCGAAGCTGCGCACCTTGGCGCTGCGGTTGGGTTCAAGCAGCTCGCCGTGAAAATACAGCTGCACACCGGCAGCAACGCCTTGGGCCAATGCCTGCAAGGCGCCGACCAGGTTTTCCCAGGCATCGCTGTCGGCAACCCCGGCCGGCAGCATGGAGCCGGTGAACAGCACCGGTGCTTGCAGACCAAGAAGCTGGAAACTCATGGCGGCGGCGCTATAGGCGAGGGTATCAGTGCCGTGCAGGATCAGCACGGCATCGCAGCCTTGGCCATCGACGGCCTCGATCACAGCTTCGCGCAGGTGCTGCCAGTACTGGGGGGTCATGTTGGCGCTGTCGATCAGCGGCTGCATTTCGCGAAACCGCCATTGCGGGATATCGGCAAGCCCGCTCAGTTGCTCGCGCATCCGCTGCTCGAACCCCGAGGCCGGGGCCAGGCCATTGGCGCTGGTCTGCATGCCGATGGTGCCACCGGTGTACAGCACCATGATGTTGCGAGCGGGGTGGGCGGTGGCCATGGGGCTGTCTCCGTGAGCGGCTTATAGTTAGCTGCCCACAGTACGCCATGCTGTCAACGATATGCCACAGGCAAAAAAAAGGGCCCTGGGAGTGATCCCAGGGCCCTCAAAAGGTGAGAGGTGTCTAGTCCCTCGACCTGGTGAGCGGTGTTACAGCATCGGTTAGCCTTTCAGCGGAACCAGACGCGGAGCAATCATGTTTTCCGGACGCAGGATGTCGGTGAGCATCTCTTCGTCCAGCAGGCCTTCCTCGCGGACCAGTTCCAGCACGCCACGGCCGCTTTCCAGGGCGATGGCAGCGATACGGGTCGCGTTTTCGTAGCCGATGTACGGGTTCAGGGCGGTGACCAGGCCGATCGAGTGCTCGACCAGTTCACGGCAGCGCTGTTCGTTGGCGGTGATGCCGACGATGCAGTGCTCGCGCAGCATGTCCATGGCGCGTTGCAGCAGACGGATCGAGTCGAAGATCTTGTAGGCGATCAGCGGCTCCATGACGTTCAGCTGTAGCTGGCCACCTTCGGCGGCGACGGTCAGGGCCAGGTCGTTGCCCATGATGGCGAAGGCCACCTGGTTAACGGCTTCCGGAATTACCGGGTTGACCTTGCCTGGCATGATCGAGCTGCCTGGCTGACGTGCTGGCAGGTTGATTTCGTTGATGCCGGTACGTGGGCCGCTGGACAGCAGGCGCAGGTCGTTGCAGATCTTCGACAGTTTGACTGCGGTACGCTTGAGCATGCCCGAGAACAGAACGAAGGCGCCCATGTCCGAGGTGGCTTCGATCAGGTCGGCGGCCGGTACCAGCGGCTGGCCGCTGATGGTTGCCAGGCGCTGAACGGCCAGCATCTGGTAGCCCGGGTCGGCGTTGATGCCGGTACCGATGGCGGTACCGCCCAGGTTGATTTCGGTCAGCAGCTCTGGCGCCAGCGAACGCAGACGGTTGAGGTCTTCGGTCATGGTGGTGGCGAAGGCGCGGAATTCCTGGCCAAGGGTCATCGGCACGGCGTCCTGCAACTGGGTGCGGCCCATCTTCAGAACGTGGCTGAATTCTTCACCTTTGGCTGCGAAGGCCTGGATCAGGCTGTCGAGGCTGGCCAGCAGGGCGTCGTGACCGAGCAGCAGACCCAGGCGGATCGCGGTCGGGTAGGCGTCGTTGGTCGACTGCGCCATGTTCACGTCGTTGTTCGGGTGCAGGTACTTGTACTCGCCCTTCTGGTGACCCATGGCCTCCAGCGCGATGTTGGCGATTACTTCGTTGGCGTTCATGTTGGTAGAAGTACCAGCACCGCCTTGAATCATGTCGACCACGAACTGCTCGTGGAAGTCACCGCGGATCAGGCGGGCACAGGCCTCGCTGATGGCAGCGTGCTTGGCATCGCTCAGGTGACCCAGCTCGCGGTTGGCGTCGGCAGCGGCCTGCTTGACCATCGCCAGGGCGACAACCAGTTTAGGGTAGTGCGACAGCGGAACACCGGAGAGGTGGAAGTTGTTGGCAGCGCGCAGGGTCTGGATGCCGTAGTAGGCATCAGCTGGGACTTCAAGGGTGCCAAGCAGGTCTTTTTCGACGCGGAACGATGCAGCAGCGGACATGATAAATATCATCTCGAGTTTGGCCCGGCACATGCCGGAATGGCGCTAATCCTAGGCCTGCGCCGATTTTGCGGCCAATGCTGTTGCACGCTAACCTATGCACAAACGGCATAATGGTTGATGTGACGCCAACCGACATTCGAGCGTGTACCATTTTGGTGCATGCCTGGAGAGACAGATGAACCTCGAAAGCAAATGGCTGGAAGACTTCAGTGCCCTGGCGGCGACCCGTAGCTTTTCCCAGGCGGCCGAGCGCCGCTTTGTGACCCAGCCGGCCTTCAGCCGCCGTATTCGCAGCCTTGAGGCCGCGTTGGGGCTGACCCTGGTCAACCGCTCGCGCACCCCGATTGAGTTGACCGCAGCGGGACAGTTGTTCCTGGTCACGGCACGTACCGTTGTCGATCAACTGGGAGAAGTGTTGCGCCATTTGCATCACCTGGAGGGCGGGCAGGGCGAGGTGATTCAGGTGTCGGCCGCTCACTCCCTGGCCTTGGGCTTCTTCCCGCGCTGGATCGCACAGTTGCGCAACGATGGTCTGAACATCGCTACCCGGCTGGTGGCCACCAACGTCGGTGATGCGGTGCATGCCTTGCGTGAGGGCGGGTGCGACCTGATGTTGGCGTTCTATGATCCGGATGCTGCATTGCAGATGGACCCCGAGATATTTCCGTCACTGCATCTGGGGCATACCGAGATGCTGCCGGTGTGCGCAGCCGACAACGACGGCAAGCCGTTGTTTGACCTCGAAGGCGAGGGTAGCGTGCCGCTCCTGGCGTACAGTGCCGGGGCGTTCCTAGGGCGATCGGTCAATCTGTTATTGCGCCAACGTAGCCTGCGTTTCACCACCGTGTATGAGACGGCGATGGCTGACAGCCTCAAGAGCATGGCCCTGGAAGGCCTGGGCATTGCGTGGGTACCGAGGCTGTCGGCTCGGGCGGAGCTTGAACGCGGTGAGCTGGTGGTCTGTGGTGGTGCTCAGTGGCACGTACCGTTGGAAATCCGTCTGTATCGCTGTGCCCTGGTGCGCAAGGCCAACGTTCGACTGTTATGGCGCAAGCTGGAGTCGGCAGGCAGTCAGGATCCCGTCTGAGTCCTCAGTGGGCGTTGGCATTTATGTAGTCGCTGATGTTCTGGCGGTTCTTGTCGCTGTATCGATAGCAGTTGGAACGAAGGGGGACCCGGGGGTGGGTATAGGTTTCGCAGAACCAGCCATTGAAGTTGACTTGCGCATCTTCATGAGTGGCCGAAAACATATGCCCTAATTCATGGGCCGGCGCTGCAAACGTAGCGAGCGAGGCTATGGCGGTGGATTGTTTAAAGTAGGCCAGACCGCCGTTGTAATTCAATCCATTCTTGTCATAGGGCTCTTTGGTGAACAGCATGTGTTTTTTCAGGAGCGAGGCGGGATTCGATTCTGGACGGTAACTCGCTTCTTGCGTGAAAAGCGCAAGGATCTCAGTGCCACTCATGGCTGAATAGTCGATGTCTGTGATACCGGGTACATTGCGCTGAAAGATGACTTCTATCGGGTGGTTTGAGATCAGGCGCATCTCCTCAATCCAGTGCTCAAAGTAGTCTTTGTTCAACTGCTCATTGCTGATGTCGGCGAGCTCATCATGGGGGTAGACCCAGACCACCAAGGATCTGGCGGCCATGGCCGAAGGCAAATGCAGGGCGCAGAGTAGCGCGAGCAGAGAGGCGAAGGGTTTGAATACGGTCATTGTGGCGTCCTCCATTGACGCTGGGGTGTTGGGAGGCTAACGCTAAGATGACTGTTGCGAGGGGGGCAGCAGGAAAAGCTGGCTGCAGTGGCCTGGCGACTCCCTGTACCCGGCAAGGGTGCAAGAAATGCTTTTGACTCTGAAGTCAGCCAAAGCCCCGAAAAATAAGGCCGACAGTTGGTCGTCAGGGTGCATCAAAGCTGCGCCTTTACGATATACTGCGCGGCCTTCGGTCGGTTTTCCCCGACCCTAATTCGTATAACAAGCCACGCCGGTTGTCCCGCGTGGCTTGTTGTTTTTTGACGCGCCTGCGGGCGCCCAAGAGAAGAGGCTCGACGATGAGTGCACTGGTTGGCGTGATCATGGGCTCCAAGTCCGATTGGTCCACCCTTAGCCACACCGCCGATATGCTGGAAAAACTCGGCATTCCCTACGAGGTCAAGGTGGTTTCCGCCCACCGTACCCCGGACCTGCTGTTCCAGTATGCCGAAGAGGCCGAAGGCCGCGGCATCGAGGTGATCATCGCCGGTGCCGGTGGCGCTGCCCACCTGCCAGGCATGTGTGCGGCCAAGACCCACCTGCCGGTCCTGGGTGTTCCGGTGCAGTCGGCGATGCTCTCCGGGGTCGATTCGCTGTTGTCCATCGTGCAGATGCCCGCCGGTATTCCGGTGGCTACGCTGGCGATCGGCAAGGCCGGTGCGATCAACGCTGCGCTGCTCTCGGCGAGCATCCTCGGGGCCAAGCACCCGCAGTTCCACACGGTGCTGAAGCAGTTCCGCGCTGAGCAGACAGACAGCGTTCTGGACAATCCAGATCCGCGCCAGGCTTGAGGTCAAACCCATGAAAATCGGTGTAATCGGTGGCGGCCAGCTGGGTCGCATGTTGGCCCTGGCAGGCACCCCGCTGGGCATGAACTTCGCCTTCCTCGACCCGGCACCGGATGCCTGCGCCGCGCCGCTGGGCGAGCACCTGCGTGCCGATTACGGCGATCAGGACCACCTGCGCCAGTTGGCTGACGAAGTCGACCTGGTTACTTTCGAGTTCGAAAGCGTACCGGCTGAAACCGTGGCCTTCCTGTCGCAGTTCGTACCGGTCTATCCGAGTGCCGAATCGCTGCGTATCGCCCGCGATCGCTGGTTCGAAAAGAGCATGTTCAAGGATTTGGGCATTCCGACGCCGTCGTTCGCCGACATCCAGTCGCAAGCCGACCTGGACGCCGCAGTAGCCAGCATTGGCCTGCCGGCGGTGCTCAAGACCCGTACCCTGGGTTATGACGGAAAAGGCCAGAAAGTGCTGCGAACGGCCGAAGATGTTGTGGGTACCTTCGCCGAACTGGGCAGCGTGCCCTGCCTGCTGGAAGGCTTCGTGTCGTTCACCGGCGAAGTCTCGCTGATCGCCGTGCGTGCTCGCGATGGCGAAACCCGTTTCTATCCGTTGGTGCACAACACCCACGAGAACGGCATTCTGCGCCTGTCGGTGGCCAGTGAAGACCACATGCTGCAGAGCCTGGCCGAAGACTATGCCGGTCGCGTGCTCAAGCAGCTCGACTATGTCGGTGTGCTGGCATTCGAGTTCTTCGAAGTCGACGGCGGCCTGAAGGCCAACGAGATCGCCCCGCGTGTGCACAACTCCGGGCACTGGACCATCGAAGGCGCCGAGTGCAGCCAGTTCGAAAACCACTTGCGCGCTGTTGCTGGCCTGCCGCTGGGCTCGACCGCCAAAGTCGGCGAAAGCGCGATGCTCAACTTCATCGGTGAAGTACCGGCGGTAGACAAGGTGGTTGCCATCGACGACTGCCACCTGCATCACTACGGCAAGGCCTTCAAGGTCGGGCGCAAGGTTGGTCACGCCACCCTGCGTTGTGACGACATGGCGACCCTGGAACAGAAGATCCAGCAGGTCGAAGCCCTGATCCAGGGCTGAAGGGAACCTTCCTCCTTCGCGGTCCCTCTGATGGCGGGATGCCAAAGCGCTGACTAGGCTTTGGCGTGCGCCATTTCATTCAGAGGGATTGCCATGGGTATCATCGGAACCATCTTCATCGGCCTGATCGTTGGTCTGCTGGCACGCTTCATCAAGCCCGGCGACGACAACATGGGCTGGATCATGACCATTCTCCTCGGCATTGCCGGTTCGCTCGCGGCGACCTACGGCGGCCAGGCGCTGGGCATCTACCAGGCCGGAGAGGGTGCAGGTTTCCTCGGTGCACTGGTGGGCGCGGTGGTGCTTCTGGTGATCTACGGCATGGTCAAAAAGAACTGACGACAGGCTAGAATGCTCGGCAATTTCCGTTGCCGAGCATTTTCATGCGCCGTGTATTGCTGCTTTCCCTTTTGCTCATCAGTGGCCTGGCTCGCGCCGAGCTGCCGGAAACCGACTGGCTGGAGCTGATGCCCAAGTCGGACCAGAAAGCCCTGGAGCAAATGCCGGAGATCGATCACAACTCCCCGGAAGCCATGGGCACCTTCACCGACAAGGGTGGGATGAAGCAAGCCAAGGGTTTGCCGGCGGTGATGTATTCGACCAAGACAGTGGCCGCCATGAACGGCAAGCACATCCGCCTGGGCGGCTATCCGGTGCCGCTGGAAACCGATGCCAAGGGCAACAGCACGCTGTTCTTCCTTGTGCCCTATCCGGGTGCCTGTATCCACGTCCCGCCACCACCGCCTAACCAGCTGGTGCTGGTGCGTTACCCCAAGGGTTTGAAGCTGGACGATATCTACACGCCGCTGTGGGTCAACGGCACCTTGAAGATCGAGAAGGTCAGCAATGACCTGGCCGATGCAGCCTATGCGATGGATGCGGCCAAGGTGCGGGTAGTGGAAGACGCCGATCTTTGAATGATCGCGGGGCAAGCCCGCTCCCACCGGCCTGTGCAGTTTACCCGGTGGGAGCGGGCTTGCCCCGCGATAGTGATCTAGAGCCGTTCGCTATCGATTTTCAGACTTAGCGAATGGGTTGCCCCAGGCGCCAGCGTCACTACATCGTCCCAGACGTTCGCCGTCTCGATACACAGCATGCGCTGCCAGCCATCGTCGGCCATGTCCGGCAGTTCAGCGGCGCGCCCGACCCACGGGTTCCAGATCACCGCTGAACGCGAGCCGCTGCTGGTCAGGCGAATGCGCCGGTTCCAGGCCGGGTCGACGATGCTTAATTGTTCAGGTGCTTGCAGGTAGATGCGATCAGTCTCACCGGCAAAGCCGAGGACGCCCTGTTGTGTGCGTTGCTCCCAGTCGGCCAGGGTTTCGATGTAGCTCAGGCCATCAACGCCTTCTATCTGCACCTCACGCACATCGCTGACTGCAAAGTAGCTGTGCAGTGCCTGGCTGATGGTGACCGGGACATTGTCGAGGTTGTAGCTGGACAGGGTGATGCTCAGTTGTGCGGCCATGACGATGGTGAGCGTCAGTTCCACATTGTGGGGCCAGCCGGGAAGATCGCCCTGGGTGTCGGGCAGGGTGAATTCAACCCGGACACTGTCGCCGCTGCCTTCGATGCCCAGCAACTGCCAGTCGCGACCCCGCACCAGGCCATGGGCCGGTGCTTCTTCAGCGCCATACATGGCTTGTACCGCAGAGGGATTGCGCTTGAGGTTGCCAAACCAGGGCCAGCACACCGGAACTCCGGCGCGCACGGATTTGCCCTGCTTGAAAATGGCCTGTTCGCTGAGCCACAGCAAAGGCGGCTCGCCGAGTCGCTGATAGCTCAGGATCTGCGCACCCTGCTGGGCAACCAGCAGTTCGGCAGTGTCGCTGGTGATGCGCCAGCAATTGAGCTCGCCGTGCTGTTCGGATTCGACCTTGGGTGTGGACATGCGCTTTATCTCGTTGGTTTGCCGTACGGTCTTGGACCGCTCGCATACCTTCGAGTTTACCGCGCAGCCGTGTCAGCGACGAGGAGGAACCGAGCGGGTGCGACCGCTGCCGTCGATGGCGACGAACACGAATACAGCCTCGGTGACCTTGCGCCATTCGCTGGACAGCGGATCGTCGCTCCACACTTCGACCATCATCTGGATCGAGCTACGGCCGATTTCCAGGGTCTGGGTATAGAAGGACAACTGCGCGCCAACGGCCACAGGGACCAGGAAGGCCATACGGTCGATGGCAACGGTCGCCACCCGGCCACCGGCAACGCGACTGGCCATGGCAGTGCCAGCCAGGTCCATCTGGGCGACTAGCCAGCCGCCGAAAATGTCGCCGAAACCGTTGGTTTCACGCGGCAATGCAGTGATTTGCAAGGCCAGGTCGCCTTGCGGGATAGGATCTTCTTGTTCGAGTTCAATCATGCCGGGGGTGCCTCTGACCCGTGACGCTTCGTTGGTTGGCGCTATGACAGACGCCTCGAAAAACGATTCAGCACAACTATTCTACGCTGCTTTCGCTTTGCCAGGCGGCGAAGGGAAACTCTGCGAAACCGACTAAGCACTTCTAGCGGCGTTTTCGCACAACATCCTTCAGACGACGCAACCCCTTCCTACAGGCGGCCAGTATATAGAGCGAAAAGCGCAGCGACGACCATGCAGTCATGAATACTTGTATTGATTTTGTACTGCGCTGTGCTTTTTCCAGCAATTTGCTATCGTTCGGAGCTTCCCAGGCCCAAACCCGCGTCGCAGGCGGCCTGTTGTCTCAATAAAGACATACCAATAAGAGATACCTATGACCTCCGTGCCCGGCAGTATCGCGCAGCCTTCGAGGCCGCTCACCCGCAGTGACTACAAGACCCTGTCGCTTTCCGCCCTGGGCGGTGCGCTGGAGTTCTACGATTTCATCATTTTCGTGTTCTTTGCCACCGTGGTCGGCAAGCTGTTCTTTCCCGCCGACATGCCTGAATGGCTGCGCTTGATGCAAACGTTTGGCATTTTTGCCGCGGGTTATCTGGCGAGGCCCCTGGGCGGTATCGTCATGGCCCACTTCGGCGACCTGCTGGGGCGCAAGAAAATGTTCACCTTGAGCATTTTCATGATGGCCGTGCCGACGTTGATCATGGGCCTGCTGCCAACCTACGCGCAGATCGGCATGTGGGCGCCGATCCTGCTGTTGCTGATGCGGGTAATCCAGGGTGCAGCGATTGGTGGCGAGGTGCCGGGCGCCTGGGTGTTTGTTTCCGAACATGTACCTGCGCGCAACACGGGTTATGCCTGCGGCACACTGACAGCCGGGCTGACCTCCGGAATCCTGCTCGGCTCGCTGGTGGCAACGTTGATCAACACTATCTACAGCCCTGAGGAAGTCGCTGACTACGCCTGGCGTATTCCATTCCTGCTCGGCGGGGTGTTCGGGTTCTTCGCGGTGTATTTGCGCCGCTGGCTGCATGAAACCCCGGTGTTTGCCGAAATGCAGGCGCGCAAGGCGCTGGCCGAAGAAGTCCCTCTGCGTGCGGTATTGCGTGACCACCGTGGCGCCATAGTCCTGTCGATGTTGCTGACCTGGCTGCTGTCGGCTGGCATCGTCGTGGTGATCCTGATGACCCCGGCCTTGCTGCAGAGCCTGTATCAGGTCAGCCCGACCGATTCGCTGCAGGCCAACAGCCTGGCCATCGTCCTGCTCAGCCTGGGTTGCATTGTCACGGGTGCGCTTGCCGACCGCTTTGGTGCCGGCCGGGTATTCATCGTCGGCAGCCTGCTGTTGCTGATTTCCTCCTGGACCTTCTATCACAGCCTGCCGACCCATCCCGAGTGGATGTTCCCGTTGTATGCCCTGACCGGGCTGTTTGTGGGTATTGTCGGCGCCGTGCCCTATGTCATGGTCAAGGCTTTCCCGCCTGTGGTGCGCTTCAGTGGCCTGTCTTTCTCCTACAACATGGCTTACGCGATCTTCGGCGGTCTGACCCCGATGGTGGTGACCGCGCTGCTCAAGTTCAGCCCCATGGCACCGGCCTACTATGTCGCCGGCATCTGCACCATTGGTCTGCTGGTGGGTATTTATCTGTTGGCCAATAAACGCTGAAAGCGCTCTAGCTCAATCCTCGCAACATTTTGAAAAGGCCATCACCGTCATTCGGTGATGGCCTTTCATCTAATTGTCACATTCGATTCATAAAGTGTTCATGCGGCCTGCAGATACTTGGGCCCGATCCATCTCACCCCAATTCCTGCTAGGAGCAAGGCATGAAACTGAAGCGTTTGATGGCGGCCCTGACTTTCGTCGCCGCTGGCGTTGCCACCGCCAATGCGGTTGCCGCTGTTGACCCTGCTATTCCGACCTACACCAAGACCACCGGTGTGTCGGGCAACCTCTCCAGCGTCGGTTCCGATACCCTGGCGAACCTTATGACTCTGTGGGCTGAGGCCTACAAGAAGGAATACCCGAACGTAAACATCCAGATCCAGGCTGCCGGCTCCTCCACTGCGCCACCCGCGCTGACTGAAGGCACCGCCAACCTCGGCCCGATGAGCCGCAAAATGAAGGACGTCGAGCTGCAGGCGTTCGAGCAGAAGTACGGCTACAAGCCAACCGCTATCCCGGTTGCCGTCGACGCCCTGGCCGTGTTCGTGCACAAGGACAACCCGATCAAAGGCCTGACCATGGCTCAGGTCGATGCGATTTTCTCGTCGACCCGTCTGTGTGGCGCCAAAGCCGACGTGAAAACCTGGGGCGACCTGGGCGTGACCGGCGACCTGGCCAACAAGCCAGTCCAGCTGTTCGGTCGTAACTCGGTATCCGGCACCTACGGCTACTTCAAAGAAGAAGCCCTGTGCAAAGGCGACTTCAAGCCTAACGTCAACGAACAACCTGGCTCGGCTTCGGTCGTGCAGTCGATCAGCAGCTCGCTGAACGGCATCGGTTACTCGGGCATCGGCTACAAGACTGCCAGCGTCAAGACCGTGCCTCTGGCCAAGAAAGACGGTGGCGCATTCGTTGAAGACAACGAAGCCAACGCCCTGAACGGTACTTACCCGCTGTCGCGTTTCCTCTACGTTTACGTCAACAAGGCACCGAACAAGCCTCTGGCCCCGCTGGAAGCCGAGTTCGTCAAACTGGTTCTGTCGCAAGCAGGCCAGCAGGTTGTCGTGAAAGACGGTTACATCCCGCTGCCAGCCAAAGTGGCTGCCAAAGCCCTGGCTGACCTGGGCTTGGACCACGCCAAAGGCGTAGCGGCAAACTAAGTGTGAGACAGGCAGGGTCTGGAAATGACCAGATCCTGCCGCAAATTGCGAGTCCGCTGCCAGGGATATCTGAGCGGCGGGCTTTTTTGCGTCACTGCATTGTCATGTTTTTGTAATACGGGACCGCTAGGGTGTGCGCATGAATGATCTGGCCAACTCCACCATGACCCAAAATTCTCCCCCCCTGCGGATTGATTTCAATACGCCGGAACTGCAACGCAAGCGCCGTTTGCGTGCGCTCAAGGATCGCCTGACCCGCTGGTATGTACTGGTCGGCGGGCTTGCCGTGCTGGCAGCGATCACCTTGATCTTCTTCTATCTGGCCTATGTGGTCGTGCCCCTGTTCCAGGGCGCCACACTGACCAGCAAGAAAGCGCTGGAGCCGACCTGGTTGAGCCAGGATGCCGGCAAGCCGCTGATGATTGCCCTGGAAGAGCAGAACCTGGTGGGCATGCGGGTTTCCGACAAGGGTCAAGTGCTGTTCTTTGACACCAAGACCGGAGTCGAGCTCAAGCGCGTCGAACTGCCGGTGCCAGCAGGCACTCAGGTGACCTCCATCGGTGCCGATCAGCCGGGCAACCCGCTGGTTGTACTGGGTCTGTCCAATGGCCAGGCGCTGGCGTTCAGCCACAGCTATAGAATCACCTACCCGGACAACAAGAAAACCATCACCCCGGCCGTCGACTTCCCGTATGGTCAGGAGCCGTTCGTGCTCGACGAGCAAGGCCGCGCGCTGGAGCACGTCAGCCTCAATGTGAACGGTGAAACCCTGGTGGTTGCCGGTTCCACCGGCGCGCATCTGCAAGTGGTGTCGCTGAGCCGCGAAGAAAACATGATGACCGGCGAGGTCACCAGCGAGCAGAACCGCATCGATCTGCCGCAGATGAGCGAACCGGTCAAAGCGATCTTCATCGACCCGCGCCAGCAGTGGCTGTATGTGATCAACGGCCGGGCCCAGGCGGATGTCTTCAGCCTGCGTGACAAGAGCCTCAACGGTCGCTACAAGCTGCTCGAAGACGGTAATGCCGAAGTCACTGCCAGCACCCAGCTGGTGGGCGGTATCTCGCTGATCATCGGTGACTCCAAAGGCGGTCTGGCCCAGTGGTTCATGGCTCGCGATCCGGATGGCGAGCAGCGCTTCAAGCGCATCCGTGAATTCCAGATGGGCACAGCGCCGATTGTGCAGATCGATGCCGAAGAACGTCGCAAGGGCTTCGTTGCCCTGGATGCCAGCGGCAAGCTGGGCGTGTTCCACAGTACCGCACACCGCACCTTGCTGGTTGAGCCGGTAGCCGAAGGCGCAGGCGTTCTGGCGCTGTCGCCACGGGCCAACCGCATCATCGTCGAAGAGGGCGGCAAGCTGCTGCCACTGACGCTGAAGAACCCGCACCCGGAAGTGTCCTGGAGCGCGTTGTGGAGCAAAGTCTGGTACGAGAACTATGACGAGCCGAAGTACGTCTGGCAGTCCACCGCGTCGAACACCGACTTTGAACCGAAGTTGAGTCTCTCTCCGTTGACCTTCGGTACCCTGAAGGCAGCGTTCTACGCGATGATCCTGGCAGCTCCGTTGGCAATTGCCGCAGCAATCTACACCGCTTACTTCATGGCCCCGGGCATGCGCCGCAAGGTCAAGCCAGTGATTGAGCTGATGGAGGCAATGCCGACGGTAATTCTCGGCTTCTTCGCCGGTCTGTTCCTCGCTCCGTACCTGGAAGGGCACCTGCCGGGTGTGTTCAGCCTGTTCCTGCTGATGCCGATCGGCATCCTGGTCGCCGGCTTCGCCTGGAGCCGTCTGCCCGAGTCGATTCGCCTTCGTGTTCCGGATGGTTGGGAGGCCGCGATCCTGATCCCGGTGATCCTGCTGACCGGCTGGTTCGCGCTGTACATGAGCCCGTTGCTGGAGACCTGGTTCTTCGGTGGTGACATGCGCCTGTGGATCACTAACGACCTGGGCATCACTTACGACCAGCGCAACGCACTGGTAGTGGGTATCGCCATGGGCTTTGCGGTGATCCCGAACATCTATTCGATTGCCGAAGACGCCGTGTTCAGTGTGCCGCGCAGCCTGACCCTGGGTTCCCTGGCACTCGGTGCAACGCCATGGCAGACCCTCACCCGCGTGGTCATCCTGACCGCCAGCCCGGGCATTTTCTCGGCGCTGATGATCGGTATGGGCCGTGCAGTGGGTGAAACCATGATCGTACTGATGGCTACCGGCAACACCCCGGTCATGGAAATGAACCTGTTCGAAGGCATGCGCACCCTGGCCGCCAACGTTGCGGTGGAGATGCCGGAGTCGGAAGTCGGTGGCAGTCACTATCGCGTGCTGTTCCTCGCCGCGCTGGTGCTGCTGATGTTCACCTTCGTGATGAACACCTTGGCCGAGCTGATTCGCCAGCGTCTGCGCAAGAAATACTCGTCGCTTTGATAGAAAGGTAGAGATCCGTGAAAAAGGATTCCCTCAAAAGCTGGTTCAAGAGCGGCGCCCCTGGCGTCTGGATCAGCGGTGGCGCGGTAGCCATCGCGGTGATCATGACCATCGGTCTGCTCTCCGTGATTGCCGTACGCGGCCTCGGCCACTTCTGGCCGGCCGACCTGGTCCAGGCCACCTACAAGGTGCCTGGCCTGGCCGACCACGTCGTCGTCGGCGAAGTGGTGCAGAAGGAAGAAGTACCTCTGGCGCGTTTGAAAGGGGCCGGCTTGCCGGTGCCTGACAACGGTCCGGAGTTCATGACCCGTGAGCTGATCAAGGTCGGTAACCGTGACCTCAACGGCAGCGACTTCACCTGGGTGGTCGGCGACTGGCTGACCGACATGCAGACCCCGGTCGACCTGATTGCCCTGGAGCGTCGTGAGTGGGGCAACTTTTACGGCTACCTGGTGAGCGTCAAGGAGAACGGCAAGGTCGTCGCCGAAGGCAAAGCGGCCTGGGCTGAACTGCAAGCGCGCCTCAAGCGAGCCGACCAGTTGAACGGCGAGCTGCAAAAGCTTGAGAAGAAGGACATCGGTGCCATCAACTATGGCCTTGAGCGTCTTCGTCTGCAGTCCCGCAAGCTGGAGCTCGACGGTAAGCTGGATGCCGCCGCCCAGGCCGACATGGACGCCGAACGTGCCGAGCTGAACAACCGCTACAAGGCCATCGAAGAGCGTCTGGGCAACCTGCATGCGGACTTCGGTCGCGACAGCCTGGTGGCCAAGGACGGTAACGGCCGTGAAATCGAGATCAACCTGAGCAAGGTGGTTCACGCTTACCAGCCGAACGCCATGGGCTACTTCACCAAACTGGGTGTGTACTTCGCCAAGGTCTGGGAGTTCCTGAGCGACGACCCGCGGGAAGCCAACACTGAAGGCGGGATCTTTCCTGCGATCTTCGGCACCGTGATGATGACCCTGATCATGGCCGTGATCGTCACCCCGTTCGGCGTGCTGGCGGCGGTGTACCTGCGTGAATATGCACGTCAGGGGCCGGTGACTCGTTTGATCCGTATCGCGGTGAACAACCTGGCCGGTGTACCGGCAATTGTCTACGGTGTATTCGGCCTGGGCTTCTTTGTCTACGTACTGGGTGGCTCGCTTGACCGCCTGTTCTTCCCCGAAGCACTGCCGGCGCCAACCCTGGGTACTCCAGGTCTGCTCTGGGCGTCGCTGACTCTGGCACTGTTGGCGGTACCGGTGGTAATCGTGGCCACTGAAGAAGGTCTGGCGCGTATTCCGCGTACGGTTCGCGAAGGCTCGTTGGCCCTCGGTGCAACCAAGGCTGAAACCCTGTGGAAGATTGTTCTGCCAATGGCCAGCCCGGCGATGATGACCGGCATGATCCTCGCCGTGGCACGTGCCGCTGGTGAAGTGGCGCCGCTGATGCTGGTGGGTGTAGTGAAACTGGCGCCATCGCTGCCAGTCGACGGCAACTACCCGTACCTGCACCTGGACCAGAAGATCATGCACCTGGGCTTCCACATCTACGACGTCGGCTTCCAGAGCCCTAACGTCGAGGCCGCGCGGCCGCTGGTGTATGCCACCGCGTTGCTGCTGGTGCTGGTGATCGCCACGCTCAACCTGTCGGCGGTGTGGATTCGTAACCACCTGCGCGAGAAGTACAAAGCGCTGGACAGCTGATCGATACACCTTTTTTGCAAGTGCCGCCCGTGTGTTGTGCCGGGCGGTTCGATGAAACGAAATTGATAGCGTATGGAGTCTGACCATGCAGCAAGAATCCCACGCCCACGGCATCGATATGTCAGCCCTGGGTCGTACCAAGCAGAGCCTGCAACTGGCCGATGAAACCGTAGCCATTGAAGTACCTGGCCTGAGCTTGTACTACGGCGACAAGCAAGCCCTGTTCGATGTCAGCATGAACATTCCGAAGCAGCGCGTGACCGCCTTCATCGGTCCGTCCGGCTGCGGTAAGTCCACCTTGCTGCGTACCTTCAACCGCATGAACGACCTGGTTGACGGTTGCCGTGTCGATGGCGCGATCAACCTGTACGGCAACAACATCTACCGCAAGGGCGAAGACGTGGCCGAGCTGCGTCGCCGGGTCGGCATGGTGTTCCAGAAGCCCAACCCGTTCCCCAAGACCATCTACGAAAACGTGGTCTACGGTCTGCGCATCCAGGGCATCAATAAAAAGCGCGTGCTCGATGAAGCCGTGGAATGGGCACTTAAAGGTGCGGCGCTGTGGGATGAAGTCAAAGACCGCCTGCACGAGTCGGCACTGGGCCTGTCCGGTGGTCAGCAGCAGCGTCTGGTGATTGCCCGGACCATCGCCGTGGAGCCTGAAGTACTGCTGCTCGATGAACCGTGCTCGGCACTCGACCCGATCTCGACGCTGAAAGTCGAAGAGCTGATCTACGAGCTGAAGTCCAAGTACACCATCGTCATCGTTACCCACAACATGCAACAGGCCGCGCGGGTTTCCGACTACACCGCCTTCATGTACATGGGCAAACTGATCGAGTTCGGTGATACCGACACGCTGTTCACCAACCCGGCGAAGAAGCAGACCGAAGATTACATCACCGGTCGGTATGGCTAGGATTCAACGACTGAACGCCGCCTGACAGCACTTACCGGACGCTCCAAGGATTTCTCATGATCGATAAAGACAGCCTTACCCACCACATCTCCCAGCAGTTCAACGCCGAACTCGAGGAGGTCCGCAGTCACCTCCTGGCGATGGGCGGCCTGGTCGAGAAGCAGGTCAACGACGCGGTTACCGCGCTGATCGAGGCCGATTCGGGCCTGGCCCAGCAGGTGCGTGAAGTCGACGAGCAGATCAACCAGATGGAGCGCAACATCGACGAGGAATGCGTGCGCATTCTCGCCCGCCGCCAACCGGCTGCTTCCGACTTGCGCCTGATCATCAGCATTTCCAAGTCGGTGATCGACCTGGAGCGTATTGGTGACGAGTCGACCAAGATTGCCCGCCGGGCTATCCAGCTGTGCGAAGAAGGCGAGTCGCCGCGTGGCTATGTCGAAGTGCGTCATATCGGCGACCAGGTGCGCAACATGGTCCGTGATGCGCTGGATGCCTTTGCCCGTTTCGACGCCGACCTGGCGTTGTCGGTGGCCCAGTACGACAAAACCATCGACCGCGAGTACAAGACTGCACTGCGCGAGCTGGTCACTTACATGATGGAAGATCCGCGTTCGATTTCGCGGGTACTCAGCGTGATCTGGGCCCTGCGCTCGCTGGAGCGGATTGGCGACCATGCCCGTAACATCTCCGAGCTGGTGATCTACCTGGTGCGCGGCACCGACGTGCGTCACCTGGGCCTGAAGCGAATGAAAGAAGAGGTCGAGGGTGTCAGCGAAAAGGCTAATGTTCCGGCTGAAACTGACGATAAGTAAGACTGCCCCGAGAATGAACGCCCGGCCCTGGCCGGGCGTTTTCGTTTGCGGTCGAGCACCTCAAGGCAGCCGCGAACGAAACCACGAGTCCCGGCGTGAGCCGATATTTGGCAAATGGCCATCAGTCAGCGTTATGCTAGTCGGGATGTAATAGGAGTGGCGATGAGTAAAGTCAGTGTGTTGGTTGTGGATGATGCGCCGTTCATTCGTGACCTGGTGAAGAAGTGTCTGCGCAACTATTTCCCGGGTATTGTCATCGAAGACGCCGTCAACGGCCGCAAGGCCCAGACGTTGCTGTCGCGTGAAGCCTTCGACCTGGTCCTGTGCGACTGGGAAATGCCGGAAATGTCCGGGCTGGAGCTGCTGACCTGGTGCCGTCAGCAGGAATCCATGAAGACCCTGCCGTTCATCATGGTGACCAGCCGTGGCGACAAGGAAAACGTCGTCCAGGCGATTCAGGCAGGTGTCTCCGACTTCGTCGGCAAGCCGTTCACCAACGAGCAATTGCTGAGCAAAGTGAAGAAGGCCCTGACCAA
This sequence comes from Pseudomonas sp. GZD-222, assembly GCF_049310525.1. Lineage (NCBI taxonomy): Bacteria > Pseudomonadati > Pseudomonadota > Gammaproteobacteria > Pseudomonadales > Pseudomonadaceae > Pseudomonas > Pseudomonas sp. GZD-222. Next base: position 21,440 of record NZ_JBMOWO010000046.1, on the reverse strand, counting down.
GGTAGGCAAGCTCGATACCTTGCTGGCCAGCGCACCGACGCGCGCTTCTTCGGCCTTTGCCAACGACTCGCTAAGCGCCTTGACCGGCGGGCGTGCCGAAGCGGTGAAGCCAGCGGCGCCAGCGGCTCCGGTTGCGCCAGCCAAACCATTGATCAGTGCGCCTAAGCCGGCCGCTGCCGCGCCTGCGGGTCGTGGCCAGGGGCAGTTGCGTCTGCCAAGTGGGGTTCAGCCCTGCGTGATCAAGGCCCTGAGCCTCAAGGAGGCGTTGCTGGTGGTGCGCCGTGGTGAGACCCTGCCACAGGTGCTGGAAGGCGCTGTGCTCGATCTGGAGCAGGGCGAGAACGCCGAAATCGCCCGGCTCAATGGTTATCTGCATGCAGTTGCAGCACTGGAACCCAAGCCAGACAGCGATTGGCTGCAGCTGACCTTCAAGTTTGTCGATCAGGATGCGCAGAAGCTGGACTACCTGTCGCGGCTGATTGCCCGCGGTACCGCGCAGAAACATTTCGTACCTGGGGCCTGATAAAACCTATCGCGGGGCAAGCCCGCTCCTACCGGTGGGAGCGGGCTCGCCCCGCGATGGTGACACCGCTCGTCTCCTGGCACACCGCTGAAACACTCTCGGCATTCCCCCGGCAAAATCCCCTGCTAGTCTTCGACAGAACTAACCTGTCAAAAAGCCACTGCTCATGCCAGCACGTTCGCTGCTGTTCTGTGCCTTGTTCGTGGCTTGCAGCCCGATCCTGGCCTCGACCCTCTACAAAAGCACCGATGCCTACGGTGTAGTCTCGTACTCCGATCGTCCACTGCCTGGCGGGCAGGTCCTGGTCTTTCGCGACCGGATGGTTGAACAGTTGGGCGACCAGGTGCGATTGCACGCGATCAAGTTCGCCACCGGTGTGAGCTTCAGTGCCCGCAACGATACCTATGCGCCGGTGGAAGTAGAGTTGCGTCTGGAACGCCTGAGCAATACCAAGGGCGAAGGCACGCGGCTTGTGCGGCGCGTGGTGCCTGCGCGTTCAGCCGTGCTGCTGACGGTGGTCAACGCACGGCAGGCCGAGCGTCCGGTGAGCTATCAGGAGAAGTTCAGCTACGCCCTGGGCAACCCGGCACAGCGCCAGCAGGCTTTTAAATACCCGCTGCCATGGCGCGGTGGGCCTTTTCGCGTCACCCAGGGGGCCAATGGCAGCTACAGCCACTTCGGCCCCAAAGGCCGCTACGCCATGGACATCGCCATGCCTGAAGGCACGCCGATCATCGCTTCACGGGCGGGGGTGGTGATCAAGACCGAGAACAATCAGAGCGGGCGCGGGACTCACCCGGCCGGTAACTTCGTGCGAATTCTGCATGACGACGGCACCATGGGTGTCTACCTGCACTTGATGCGCGGTTCCGTGGTGGTTCGCGAGGGCCAGCGGGTGGTGTACGGGACGGCCTTGGCAAAATCCGGCAACACCGGCAACAGCACCGGCCCGCATCTGCATTTTGTCGTGCAGCGAAACGTCGGGCTGGCGCTGGAGTCGATTCCTTACCAGTTCAACCAGCCCGTCGGTGGCTTGCCGAACTTTACCGCCGGCAACCCCTGAGGCGGCTCAATCGAGCTTGAGCACCTTGGCCAGGACAATCTTCGGGCCTTTCATCTTCTTGATGATGATGCGCAGACCTTCGACTTCCAGCAGCTCTTCCTCTTCCGGTACCCGCTTGAGAGTCTCGTAGACCAGGCCGGCGAGGGTTTCTGCCTCGATATGGTCCAGGTCTACGCCGAGCAGGCGCTCGACCTTGAACAGCGGCGTGTCGCCACGTACCAGCAACTTGCCTGGCTGGTAGGCAAGGATGCCGCGTTCGGCCTTGCGGTGCTCGTCCTGGATATCACCTACCAGCACTTCCAGCACGTCTTCCATGGTCAGGTAGCCAATGACCTTGCCATCGGCTTCCTCCACCAGGGCAAAGTGCGCGCCACCTTTGCGGAACTGCTCCAGCAGGTGGGACAGGGGCATGTGACGGGACACGCGCTCCAGCGGCCGGGTTAGCTCGGCGAGGTTGAAGGATTCGGGAATATGCTCAAGATCCGCCAGCTCCAGCAGCAGATCCTTGATGTGCAGCAGGCCGATGAACTCACCGCGTGTGGCATCGAGCACCGGGTAGCGGCTGAACTTGTGCCGACGGAACATCGCCAGGATTTCCTTGAGCGGCGCATGGGCGTCCAGGCAGACCATGTCTTCACGCGAGTTGGCCCAGTCGACCACTTCCAGTTCGCCCATCTCCACTGCCGACGCAAGTACACGCATGCCCTGGTCGCTAGGGTTCTGACCACGGCTGGAATGGAGGATCAGCTTCAGTTCGTCGCGGCTGTAATGGTGCTCGTGGTGTGGTCCGGGTTCTCCCTGGCCGGCGATACGCAAAATGGCGTTGGCGCTGGCGTTGAGCAGGTAGATGGCCGGGTACATCAGCCAGTAGAACAGGTACAGCGGCACGGCAGTCCACAGCGACAGCAGTTCGGGCTTGCGGATTGCCCAGGACTTGGGTGCCAGCTCACCGACCACGATGTGCAAATAGGAAATCACAAAGAAGGCGCTGAAGAACGACACTGCCTTGATCACTTCCGGCGACTCTACGCCGATGGCGCCCAGCAGCGGTTCAAGCAGATGTGCGAAGGCCGGTTCACCGACCCAGCCCAGGCCCAGCGAGGCGAGGGTGATACCCAGCTGGCAAGCCGAAAGGTAGGCATCAAGCTGGTTATGTACGGTGCGCAGGATTTGCCCGCGCCAGCCATGCTGCTTGGCAATCGACTCGACCTTGGTCGAGCGCAGTTTGACCATGGCGAACTCGGCAGCAACGAAAAAACCGTTGAGCAGCACCAGCAGCAGAGCAAAAAGAATCATGCCGAAGTCGGCGAAAAGTGAGGCGAAGCTAATACCAGGGGAAGGGTCCATGATGGGGTTTTACGGGGTCCGTCATCTGAAAAAAGAGAGAAGTGCGGTGCCAGCATTTGCTGGCACAAGTCCGCCAATGTAGCGGCTGGGGGCGCGATTGCCTAGAGGTTAACCCTCAGGAGGCAATGCGCTGAGCAATTTGAACGGGGGCGAAATGGCAGGTAAAGGTGCTGCCATGGCCGGGTACGCTACTGATCTCCAGGCGTGCACGGTGACGCAACAGCACGTGCTTGACGATCGCCAGGCCGAGCCCGGTACCGCCGGTATTCGACGCACGGCTGGAATCGACCCGGTAGAAACGTTCGGTCAGGCGTGGCAGGTGCTTGGCGTCGATACCAATCCCCGAGTCCTGAACGCTCAGGTGCGCACCTTGCTCGTCTGCCCACCAACGGATGCGGATCTGCCCTTCGTCCGGGGTGTACTTGACCGCATTGAACACCAGATTGGAGAAGGCACTGCGCAGCTCCGCCTCACTGCCCTTGAGGCGAATGCCGGGGACGGCTTCGAGGGTAATGCGCTGGTTGCGCTGGCCGGACAGGGCCTGGGCGTCGCTTTTGATCGTCTGCAGCAGTGCTTCGACCGCTACTGGCTGATTGTCCGAGGGGTAGTCGGTGGCTTCCAGCTTGGCCAGCAACAGCAGGTCATTGAGCAGGGTCTGCATGCGCAGGCCCTGTTGCTGCATCTGCTGCAAGGCACGAACCCAGCGCGGATTCACCTCCTCGACGTTGTCGAGCAGGGTTTCCAGATAGCCGGCGATTACCGTCAATGGCGTGCGTAGCTCATGGGATACGTTGGCAACGAAATCCTTGCGCATCTGTTCGAGCTGATGGATGCGGGTCACGTCGCGAACCAGCATCAGGTGCTCGTTGTTGCCGTAGCGGGTGATATGCAGCTGGACGCGCAAGCGGTCATTGATCGGCGACGGGATTTCCAGCGGTTCGAGGTAGTTCTCCTGTTCGAAGTACTCCTTGAAGCGCGGATGACGCACCAGGTTGGTCACGGGCTGGCCGCTGTCCTGAGGGGTTTTCAGGCCCAGCAGGGTTTCGGCGGCGCGGTTCCACCACTCCAGGTTGCCGTCGCTGTCGAGCATGATCACCGCGTCCTTGAGGGCTGCGGTGGACTCCTGCACACGGTCGATCACCGCCTGCAGACGGCCACGCACGCGCTGGTCGCGGCGTTGCAGATGATAAATGCTGTCGAACACTTCGCCCCACAGGCCATAGCCATCGGGAGGCGCTTCATCGGGCTTGTGCAGGCGTAGCCACTCATGCAAACGCAGCAGTTGCTTGAGGGTCCAGCCCAGGTAGAGCGCCAGGCCCAGGGCCAGGCTCCAGCCGTAGTAGCCGCTGATCAGGCCGACCAGCAGGCAGGCGGTGATCAGGAGCAGCATGTGGCGAATCAGGGTGCCATGCCAGTTCTGGTTCAATTAACGACGCGTCCTTTCCAATACCTTGGCCTGATTACCGGTTCAGCTCTTGGTCGAGAAGCGATAACCGGTGCCGCGCACGGTTTGTACCAGATTTTCGTAGGCATCACCCAGCGCCTTGCGCAGGCGACGGATATGCACATCGACGGTGCGCTCTTCGACATAGACGTTGCCGCCCCAGACCTGATCGAGCAACTGGCCACGGGTGTAGGCGCGTTCCTGGTGGGTCATGAAGAACTGCAGCAGGCGGTATTCGGTAGGGCCCATTTCGGCCGGCTTGCCATCAATGGTCACCCGATGGCTGATGGGGTCGAGCATCAGACCGCCCACTTCAATAGGGGCTTCGCCATCGCTGGGGCCTGCACGGCGCAGCACAGCTTTCAGGCGGGCAACCAGCTCGCGAGGTGAGAAGGGCTTGGTAATGTAGTCATCGGCACCGACTTCAAGACCCTGGATCTTGTTGTCCTCTTCACCCTTGGCGGTGAGCATGATGATCGGGATGTCGCCGGTCAGCTCGTCGCGCTTGAGGCGGCGGGCCAGCTCGATACCCGACGTACCCGGGAGCATCCAGTCGAGCAGGATCAGGTCGGGCTTGCGGTCGACAATGATGGCGTGGGCCTGCTGGGAGTTCTCTGCCTCCAGGCAGTCATAGCCGGCCATTTCCAACGCAACGGCGATCATCTCGCGGATTGGTGCTTCGTCGTCAACGATCAGAATGTTTCTGCCAACCATGTTCAAACCTCTTCCCATTCAGGTGTCTTGGCCCGCATTAGATAACGGAATTATTGCAGTCGTGTGACAAGTCGTGGGGGGTTCAGCAACATTCGGTTACTGGGCTAGGCTTAAATTCCCTCTCCCGAGAAACACGGTGGATCCAATGACACGACATACGCTGAACTGGATGGCGCTTTTCGCTGCGGTGGCACTGGCGTTGCCAGGGATAGCGTCGGCCCATCATGCCATGATGAAAGACGGTGTGATGGTCGACCATGCAGGCATGACGCTCTATACCTTCGACAAGGATTCGGGCGGCAAGTCCATGTGCAACGATGAGTGCGCCAAGAACTGGCCGCCGTTGATGGTCAAAGACGGCGACATGGCCGAAGAGGGCTGGACACAGATCAAGCGCGATGATGGTTCAATGCAATGGGCCTACAAAGGCAAGCCGGTGTACACCTTCGTCAAGGACAAGAAAGCCGGCGACATGACCGGTGACGGCATGAAGGATGTCTGGCACGTGATCAAGTAGTCGTGTCGCGGTGGGGGGCAGTCCCTCTCCCACATTTTTGGGACCTTGTGGGGGGGTGTTTTCCCCCGCGATAATTCAGAAGCTGTAATCCAGCACTACTCCCACAAACACCAGAAAACCGGCCCAATGATTGTGCAGGAAGGCCTTGAAGCACGATTCGCGATCCAGGTTGCGCGTCGACCAGAATTCCCAGACAAAGCACACCAGGGCCGCCAGCAGCCCGAGGTGGAACCAGCCCCCCAGCTCAAAGCGGTTGCCGGCAAGCAGCAAGCAGCCCAGCGACAGCACCTGCAGCGACAGGATAATCACCCGGTCAGCCTCGCCGAACAGGATCGCCGTGGACTTGACCCCGATTTTCAGGTCGTCGTCGCGGTCGACCATGGCGTAGTAGGTGTCATAGCCCACCGTCCACAGCACATTGGCAATGTACAGCAGCCAGGCGATGGCCGGCAGCTCGCCGTTGGCTGCGGTGAAGGCCATGGGAATGCCCCAGGAATAGGCCGCCCCGAGCACCACCTGCGGGTAATAGGTGTAGCGCTTCATGAACGGATAACAGGCGGCCAGAGCCACCGCGGCGAACGACAGCCACACCGTTGTGGCGTTGGTACACAGCACCAGCAGGAAACTGGCACCGACCAGCACGGCAAACAGCACCAGCGCTTCGCGGGCCTTGATCCGGCCGGCTGCCAGCGGGCGGTCGGCGGTGCGTTTGACGTGGCCATCGACCTTGCGGTCGGCGAAGTCGTTGATGGCGCAACCGGCAGCGCGCATCAGCACCACGCCGAAGGTGAAAATCAGCACATTGGCCAAGGTTGGCGTGCCTTTGGCGGCAATCCACACTGCGCAAAGTGTTGGCCACAACAGCAGGTAGATGCCGATCGGCCTGTCCATGCGGCTCAGTTGGATGAAGTCCCAGGCCCGCGGATGCAGGCGATTGAGCGACTTGAGCAACTGCAGGTACATCAGCGGATCTCCCCGGCAATCTCAGCGGCCTGCCACAGCGATGGCAGAAAGACTTCGGCAACCAATACGCTCAGCGCAGCGCGGTCAAAGCGCGAGCGACGCCCCCAGAGCGCGTCGCTGGCATCTGCGACCGGCAACCAGGCACTGGGGTAATGACAGACTTCAATGGCGCGGCGAGTGAAGGCCTGGTCGCAGAACAACAGCTCACCCAGGGAGCGACTGCCCAGCGCCTCCATGTCCAGCCCGCCGCTTTCCAGGGCGCTGCGCGCCGCTACACTGCGGGCGAAGACCCAGGCCTGGCCATGGCCGCGCAAATACACTTCACGTACCCAGCCTTCGCTGCCGGGCGGCAGATCCAGCGCCTGGCATTCGTCGTCACGCAGCGGCTGCCAGCCCTCGTAAAGGGGTGTAACAGAAAAGTGATCGGCGGATAATTGGGTCAGGCGACGGGTCAATGATCCTTGATCGAACAACCAGTCAAGGAGCGCAGGCGTTGTGCTGTCTGCCACCTGAGAGTACTGCAACCATTCTGCAGCGGGCGCTTGCAATGTTTCGTACGGCACGATGGTATGGATTAACAGGCCAAAGAGACCGCGAGCTTAGCATGATTGCCCGATCCGGCTTGCATGCTGGCACCTGGCTCCAGTACAAAGCCCGTCCGTAGATGGTTGCCAGTGTAATTATCCCGAGAGCGACCACTCCAATGCCTGGGTTTGTTGAGGAAGTAAGTGATGAAGAAGTGGCAGTGTATTGTTTGCGGCCTGATCTACGATGAGGCCGAAGGTTGGCCGGATGACGGCATCGCGCCGGGTACCCGATGGGAAGATGTCCCGGCTGACTGGCTGTGCCCGGACTGCGGCGTGGGCAAGATGGACTTCGAAATGATCGCCATCGGCTGATCATCTTTTAACCAGTATTCAAGGAAAGCACGGCATGACGGCTCCAGTGGTAATTGTCGGTACAGGGTTGGCGGGTTACAACCTGGCCCGCGAATTTCGCAAGCTCGACGGTGACACACCGCTGCTGCTGATTACCGCCGACGATGGCCGTTCCTACTCCAAACCGATGCTTTCCACCGGTTTTGCCAAGAACAAGGATGCCGACGGCCTGAGCATGGCCGAGCCCGGCGCCATGGCCGAGCAACTCAAGGCCGAAGTGCGTACCCATACCCGCATCAGCGGTATCGACCCGGGCCACAAGCGCCTGTGGATCGGTGAGGAGCAGGTGGTCTATCGCGACCTGATCCTGGCCTGGGGTGCGCAAACCGTGCAGGTGCCGGTGGAAGGCGATGCGGGTGAGGCGGTTTTTCCGATCAATGATCTGGAGGATTACGCCCGTTTCCGTGCTGCGGCTGTCGGCAAACAGCGCGTGCTGATCCTGGGTGCCGGGTTGATCGGCTGCGAATTTGCCAACGACATGAGCCTGGGGGGTTACCAGGTCGAGCTGGTGGCGCCGTGCGAACAGGTCATGCCGACCTTGCTGCACCCGGCTGCCGCAGCCGCCGTACAGACGGGTCTGGAGGGGCTTGGCGTGCGCTTTCACCTGGGGCCGGTGTTGACCCGTCTGCAGCGGGTTGGCGACGGGCTGGAGGCGCACCTGTCCGACGGCACGCTGATTCCTTGTGATCTGGTGGTATCGGCAGTGGGCTTGCGTCCGCGCATCGACCTGGCCGCCGCTGCCGGTCTGCAGGTGAACCGCGGTGTTGTGGTCGACCGGCAGCTGCGTACTTCGCACGCCAATATCTACGCCCTGGGTGACTGCGCCGAAGTCGACGGCCTCAACCTGCTCTACGTCATGCCGTTGATGAGCTGCGCACGTGCGCTGGCGCAAACACTGGCGGGCAACCCGACAGCAGTTGCCTATGGCCCCATGCCGGTGACGGTGAAAACCCCTGCCTGCCCCTTGGTGGTCTCGCCGCCACCCCATGGCCGCGAAGGAACCTGGCAGGTTGAAGGCCAGGGCATTGACCTCAAAGTGCTCTGCCATGACGCCGACGGCAACCTGCTGGGATACGCCCTGACAGGCTCGGCGGTGATGGAGAAACTGGCTCTAAATCGGCAACTCCCAGCGCTTATGGCGTAAATAACCGGCGTTCTGTCGGATTTCCCCTGCCTTTGCCTTAACAATGGCCGCCCAGAGACTGGCGCGGCCCCTGACGGCATGCCATCCTCACTCCCGTCTGCCGCAGTTTAGAGCCTGCGGTGCCTTGGGCGCTGTTCTTGAAGAGCAGCACGGCATAACAACAAAAAACCGTCTAAGAGGCTTCACTATGCGCAAACCAGAACTCGCCGCAGCCATCGCTGAAAAGGCCGACCTCACCAAAGAGCAAGCCAATCGCGTGCTCAACGCCGTGCTCGAAGAAATCACCGGCGCCCTGCATCGCAAGGACAGTGTGACGCTGGTCGGATTCGGTACCTTCCTGCAACGTCATCGCGGCGCCCGCACCGGCAAAAACCCGCAAACCGGTGAGCCAGTCAAAATCAAAGCCAGCAACACCGTTGCGTTCAAGCCAGGCAAATCCTTGAAGGACAGCGTCAATCCGACGCTTGAGACCATTGGTTGCTGGGCGGTGGTCGGCACAGCGATTTAAGGACAGCGTCAATCCGTGATGCCTCGCACCGATTGATCGCATCGAAAAACGGGCGCCGACACAGCGCCCGTTTTTTATTGCCTGGTGGGAGCCACATAAGAGCCAAATGCCATGATCTTCGCGAAATGTGCGGCAAAGTATGGTGTTTTTATAGCGAGACTATAAACTGCTTCGCCAGTCACTTTTTAGCCGAGGCGTGCACATGAAGTTTCGCTTTATCCTTTGGGCCATGGGGTTGTTAATGGCCAAGGCCAGTCGCAACAACCCGGCTTTCCAGCAACAACTGGCCGACAAAGATCTGGTGTTCCAGCTGCAGACCCTCGATGGCAAAGTTGCGCGCCATTTCATCGTCAAGGACCTGCGTATCAGCAGCCAGTCCGGCACCCATCCGCAACCGGCGTTTGCCATTGCCTTCAAGGATGCAGCCTTCGGCTTTGCCACCTTGCAAGCGAAGAACAAGCAATTGGCATTCATGCAGGGGATTCAGGACAAGAGCATCCAGATCAAGGGCAACCCGGCGCTGGTGATCTGGTTCCAGGGCCTGATGAAGTACCTGAAACCGAAGAAAAAGGCCTGACCCCGTAAGGGCAGGCCATCTGCTTAGTGCTGCTGATTGAACTGCGAGGCCAGCTCGCGCAGCAGCACTTCTGCCTCCAGCACCTTGTTCACCACATCGGCTGCTTTTTCGCGGCTGATGTTCAAGCGCTCCAGCAATTCGTCCGGGATCGACTCGTCCGGCCCCGAACCGATGCCGCGGGCACGCAGCAGGCGTATGGCCAGGCACACCAGGTTCGGGAAGGCTGCATGGTCACCGTCGTACAGCGGGTCGTGCTGGAAACGCAAGGCGGTGGACAGTTCTTCCGGCATATCCCAGTAGCGCATCAACCAGGCACCGATCTGTTCGCGGCTGATGCCCAGCAGATGCTGTTCGACATAGCTGTGGCACAAGTGCGGGTTGACCTCCAGATGGCGGCAGATCAGCGAAAAGTGCGGCGGAAAAACGTGCGCCAGCAGCAAGTAGCCGAAGTTGTGCAGCAGCCCGGCCAGGTAGGTCAGGCCGGCCTCAGGGCGTTCTGCACGCGGCATGGCGCGGGTCAGGCCTTCGATCACGGCGGCGGTGTAGATCGACTGCTGCCAGTACGGAGTGGTGTGCTGTGGATGGTCTTTGGGCAGGCTCAGGGTTTTGCCCAGCGCCAGGCCAAGGGCCAGGTTGATCACCAGATCGAAGCCCAGCACGCGAACGATGGCATCTTCTACTGAACGGATTTTGCCGGGTGAGGCGTAATAGGGCGAGGCGGCCCAGCTGACTACTTGAGCAGCCAGCGCAGGATCGGTCTCGACTACGCCGGTGATGTCGTCGATGGTCGCGTTGGGGTCGACGCGCAGCTTGATGATCTTTTGCGCAGTTTCAGCCAGCGGTGGAATCTCGATGGTGCTTTCCAGGCGCTGCTGGATGCGCCGGGCGGTGAAGGCCTGGACTGCCTGGGTAATTTCTTCGCGGTCGTCGGTCGGACGATCAAGGTTTGGACGGATGCTGCTCAGGGGTTCGCCGAAATTGCCGGCGCTGGCCTTGCTCAGCATCTTCTTGAAATCATCACGCTCGATTTCCAGCAGCAGGCCTGCTTCGCCGGAGTGGATCAGCAGTTTTTCTGGCTGCAGAAGGCTCTCTTCATACAGGCAAGGTGAGCTGGTCAGTGCCGGAATACCGGGCAGGATTCTCAAGCCATGTTTGTCGAGCATGGCTTTGAGACGATCCAGGGGTACGGCAGCCAGCTTGCGACCGGTGAGTTCGGTCAGACGGTTCAGATCCAGCAGCTGGTTCTGCGGGAACAGCACCATCAGTGCGCCGACCGCGTCGTCGAGTAACACCGCCTGGACCTTGCGTTCGGTCAACAGGTTCGGGTGATCGAGCACTTCACGGTAGGCAATGCCGAGCTTTTCCAGCAATAGCCGGATAACAGACGGAGCGTGGGGGGTTGCGGTATCCAGAGCAACTTCAGTCATGGTCTGTATCCAGAAATTTTACGATCGCAAGAGTATAACCAGCTTGGACCTGCAGATGGATCCATTCTGGGACGGGCGTCACACCTGGCCATATTGCTGGCCATGACGCAGCCAGCGCTCCAGCAGCGGGCTGACATGCTGCGGCCAGCGTGCCAGTAGCGCCTGCGCAGCATCGCGCACGGCGGGCAGCAGGTCGGCATCGCGCATCAGGTCGGCCACCTTGAACTGCAGCAGGCCGGTCTGGCGGGTGCCCAGCATTTCGCCGGGGCCGCGCAGTTCCAGGTCTTTCTCGGCAATGATGAAGCCGTCGTTGGTTTCACGCATGATTCCCAGGCGCTCACGACCGATCTGCGACAGCGGCGGATGGTAGAGCAATACACAGTAGCTCGCCGCGCTACCGCGACCGACCCGGCCACGCAACTGGTGCAGCTGGGCAAGGCCCAGGCGTTCGGGGTTCTCGATAATCATCAGGCTGGCATTGGGTACATCGACCCCGACTTCGATCACCGTGGTGGCCACCAGCAATTGCAGGTGACCTTGCTTGAATTCGGCCATGACCGCGGCTTTCTCGGCGGGCTTCATGCGTCCGTGAATCAAGCCGACACGCAGCTCGCCCAAGGCGCTTCCGAGCTCCTCAAAAGTGGTTTCGGCAGCCTGGCAGGTCAGCTCTTCGGACTCTTCGATCAGGGTACAGACCCAATAGGCCTGACGTCCTTCGGCGCACGCGGCGCGCACCCGTTCGACCACTTCGAAACGCCGGCTGTCAGCGACCAGCACGGTGTTGACCGGCGTACGCCCGGGTGGCAGCTCATCGAGGATTGAGGTGTCCAGGTCGGCGTAGGCACTCATCGCCAAGGTCCGTGGGATCGGCGTTGCGGTCATGATCAACTGGTGCGGACAGAGCTGGCCGCCTACGCCTTTCTGGCGCAGCGCCAGGCGCTGCTGGACGCCAAAGCGGTGCTGTTCGTCGATGATTGCCAGGGCCAGGTTCTTGAACTTCACCTCGTCCTGGAACAGTGCATGGGTGCCGACCACCATGGGGGCACCACCTGCGATCTGTTCCAGGGCGCTGGCGCGGGCTTTGCCCTTGAGCTTGCCGGCCAACCAGGCGACTTCTATGCCCAGCGGCTCCAGCCAGCGTTTGAAGGTCGCGAAGTGTTGTTCGGCGAGAATCTCGGTAGGTGCCATCAGCGCCACCTGATAGCCCGCCTCGAGCGCTTGCAGGGCCGCCAGGGCCGCGACCACGGTCTTGCCGGCGCCAACGTCACCCTGGACCAGGCGCAGCATCGGCTCCGGCTGGCTGAGGTCGTAGGCAATCTCGTTGCCGACCCGTTGTTGCGCGCCTGTCGGCGCAAAGCCGAGGTTGGCCAGGTACTGCTGGGGCAAGCGCGTAGCCTTGGGCAGCGCGGGTGCACGCTGAGCACGCAGGCTTTCGCGCAGGCGCTGCTGGGACAGCTGGTGGGTCAGCAGCTCTTCGAACGCCAGGCGGTGCTGGGCCCAGTGCTGGCCTTCGGCAAGTTCGTCCACGTCAGCATCGGCGGGCGGGTGATGCAGGTAGCGAATGGCATCGTCCAGCGGCGCGAGCTGGTAGTCCCGGGCCAGCTCCAGCGGCAGCCAGTCGGGCAGGCTGCGCGGGCCGAGCATGGACAGGCTCTGCTGGCACAGCTGGCGCAGGCGTTGCTGGGTCAGGCCTTCGGTGGTGGGGTAAATCGGTGTCAGGGTCTGCTCCACCGGGGCCGGCTCGTCGCCGGTCAGGGCGCGATACTCCGGGTGGTAGATCTCCAGGCCCGAGGCGCCGGGGCGGGCTTCACCGTAGCAGCGCAGGTGGGTGCCGCGTTTGAGGCCTTCCTTTTGCGCGTTGCTGAAGTGATAGAAGCGCAGGCTCAGTACGCCGGTGCCATCGCCCAGACGCACCAGCAGGCTGCGGCGCTTGCCCATGACCACATCGGTGCCGCTGACCACGCCTTCGATCACTGCGTCCTGGCCGGGGCGCAGGGCGCCGATCGGGACCACACGGGTGCGGTCCTGATAGCGCAGGGGTAGGTGGAAGAGGACGTCCTGAAGGTTCTCCAGGCCGACCTTGGCGAGCTTCTCGGCCATGGCTTCGCCCACGCCCTTGAGGGCAGTCACCGATACCTGGGACAACTCCGGCATGGCGCTTTCCTACTGGCTCGCGGCGGGTTTGGCGACCGAGCACAGGCGGACCGAATCGGCGAGGATCTCGATTGCCTTGGGGCGCGGGAAGCTGGCGCGCCAGGCGATCGCCACGGTGCGAAACGGTGCCGGCGGGCTCAAGGGCCGTACTTCAATGACGCCAGGCGCGTAGTGATGGCTGTGCACCGCCGACAACGGCAGGATCGACACGCCCAGGCCGGACGCGACCATGTGGCGGATGGTCTCCAGCGAGCTGGACTCAACCGTGGTGTGCTTGGCGCCATCGCTGCCTTTGGCCAGGGTCGGGCAGGCTTCGAGCACCTGGTCACGGAAGCAGTGGCCTTCACCGAGCAGCAGCAGGCTCTTGTCGTTGAGCAGGCTGGCGTCGATGGTGTCCTTCTTGGTCCAGGGGTGTTCGCTGGGCATCAACACATAGAAGGGTTCATCGTACAGCGGCAGGGTCAGGACATCGGCCTCGTTGAACGGCAGGGCGATGATCACGGCGTCCAGCTCACCGTTGCGCAGCTTGTCGCGCAGGATGTGGGTGAAGTTTTCTTCGATGTACAACGGCATCTGCGGGGCGACCCGGTGCAGTTGCGGAATCAGGTGCGGGAACAGGTAGGGGCCAACCGTGTAGATCGCCCCGACTTTCAGCGGTGCGGTCAGCTGGTTCTTGCCGGCCTGGGCCAGTTCGCGGATACCTTGGGCCTGTTCGAGGACCTTCTGGGCCTGGGCGACGATGCCTTCGCCAACCGGGGTCAGGCGAACGGCACTCTTGCTGCGTTCGAAGATCAGTACACCGAGCTCGTCCTCAAGCTTTTTCACGCCGACCGACAGGGTCGGCTGGCTGACATGGCAGCGCTCGGCGGCATGGCCGAAGTGCTGCTCTTGAGCGAGGGTGACGATGTAGCGCAATTCTGTGAGGGTCATAACGTGCGTCCATGAAGTTGCGGCCCCAGCATAGCGGCTGCAATCGATAGACGCACGTTATCAGAGTTGCTTGTTTGTGACAGAAACAATGCGTTAGCGCTTGTCCAGCGAGTAGACGAATGGCGCGATCACTTCAATGCTGCCGTTGGTAAGCAATTCCTTGGGCGGTGCCGGAACCGGCTGGGCACGACGGATCATCTCCAGGGTAGCGCGGTCCAGTGCTGCACTGCCCGATCCACCTGCCAGGGTGTAAGAAAGAATCTTACCCTCGCCATCGACTACGAAACGCAGGCGATTGATACCTTCCATGCGCATGCGCCGGGCGTTCTCCGGATAGCGCTTGTACTTGGCCAGGTGGCGCAACAGATCGCTCTGCCAGGTCGGCAGGGCATTGCTGTTGGTGGCGATGCTCGGTGCAGGCGCTGCGGATTTCTGCGCGGGCGCGTTGCTTGGCGGCGTGTCGACCACTTGCTCGTCGGTAGGCTTGTCTTGCGGCGGCTCAGGCTTTTTCTCTGGCTTGGGCGGCTGCGGTTTGGCCTTTGGCTTGACCTGTTTGGCGACAGCGATCTTGGGCTTCGGTGCCTCGGCCAGTTTCGGCAGCGGCAATTCTTCCACCGGCGCTGGCGGCTGTGGCGGGGTCACTACCTTGGGTGGCGGCGGAGGCGCCGGTACCGGCATCGGCGCCATCTCGATCATCATCGCCGCAGGCGGCAACTCGATCGCCTGGGGTACCGACCAATTGAGCGTCAGCAGCACGGCGACAGCATGGATACCCAACACAATCGCCAGACTGGTGCTGTAACGCGCGAACTTATGCCGCGTCTTGATCATTTCTTGGCTGCCGTCTCAAGCCCGACCAGACCGACTTTCAGGTAACCGGCCGCGCGCAGCGAATTCATGACTTCCATCAGATCGCCGTAATCCACGCCTTTGTCGGCCTGGAAGAAGATCGTGGTGTCCTTGTCGCCCTTGGTCTTGGCGTCGAGTACCGCGCCGAGCTGGTCGCGCTGGACCTGCTCTTCGCCGACATAGACATTCTGGTCCGCCTTGACGCTGAGGAAGATCGGCTTTTCCGGCCGCGGTGCCGGCTTGGCAGTCGAGGCGGGCAGGTCAACCTTGATATCAACGGTCGCCAGAGGCGCTGCCACCATGAAGATGATCAGCAGGACCAACATCACGTCGATGAACGGCGTGACGTTGATTTCGTGGTTCTCGGCGAGGTCGTCGCCACCTTCGTTAAGATGCAGGCCCATGGATTACCCCACTTTCACCATGTGAGGTGCAGTGGCGCGATCACCTGGCTGGTGGTCCAGGTCGCGGCTGACCAGCAGCAGGACTTCTGCCGAAGCGTCCGATACCTGCGCCTTGTAACCGGCGATGGAGCGGGCGAAGACGTTGTAGATGACTACCGCCGGGATTGCTGCAACCAGGCCCAGCGCGGTGGCCAGCAGGGCCTCGGCAATACCTGGGGCAACGACAGCCAGGTTGGTGGTCTGGGTTTTGGCAATGCCGATGAAGCTGTTCATGATGCCCCACACGGTGCCGAACAAGCCGACGAACGGTGCGGTAGAACCGATGGTGGCGAGTACGCCGGTGCCGCTGCTCATGTTACGGCCGCTGGCAGCTACCAGGCGCTCAAGACGGAAGCTGACGCGTTCCTTGATGCCTTCTTTCTCGCGAGCATTGGCCGACAAGCGCATTTCATCCAGCGCATCATGGACCAGCAGGTGGGCCAGGGTGCCTTCCTTGTTGGCGCCATCGCTGGCTTCCTTGAGGGTGGTGGACTTTTTCAGCAGGGCGATTTCACCGCGCAGACGACGCTTGGCGCCCATCAGCTCGAAGCCTTTGGCAATCCAGATGGTCCAGGTGATGATCGAGGCAATGGCCAGGCCGATCATGACGATCTTGACCACGATGTCGGCGTTTTTGTACATGCCCCATGGCGACAGGTCGTGGGCCATGCCCAGGCTGGTGTCTTCAACCAGTGCTTCGACTTCTTCGGCCTCGGTAACCGCCTGGCCATCAACCGGCGCTGCAGCAGCACCCGCGGCGGCAGGCGCAGCTGGCGTGGCGGCTGGCTCGGTACCTGGGGCAGCAGGGGTTGCGGCGGGGGCTACGGCAGCAGCGGGGGCGGCGGCAGTGGTCGGCTCATCGGCCAGTGCAGCCGGGGCCACTACCAGGCTGAACATCAGCGCGGCAATGGCGCGCCATACGCGCGGCGTGGTTGGCGAAGCGGAAGGTTGGATACGTGTCATGCTGGCCGGACCTGATGAAGAAGAAAGAGGTGGTTGTCCTTCTAGGCCTCGATACAGGCCGAGAACAAAAATGCGGCGGCCATTATTGCAAGTAATTCTTGTTAGCAGAAGTAATAAAGTTACTTTTTTTCCATCATAGCTAGCCGCCTATCGATTTATTTGGATAGGCTGGGCCTTTGATTTACGGAGTTCCAGGATGTCTGCGCCATCAGTTTTGATCGTTGGTTGTGGTGATGTCGGTAGCCGTCTAGCCAAGCAAATGCTGGCTTGCAACTGGCAAGTGAGCGGCTTGCGCCGCAGTGTGGAGCAGTTGCCGGCAGGCGTGACGGGAATCGCTGCCGACCTGTTCGACGCGCAGTGCCCGGGTAGCTGGCCGCTTGCTGCGCCCGACTATCTGGTCTACTGCGCGGCGGCCAGTCAGCATGATGAGGCGGGCTATCGGGCCGCCTACGTCGATGGCTTACGGCATGTTCTCAGGTGGTTGGCAGAGCGTGGCCAGAAACCGCGGCGCTTGCTGTTTGTCTCCAGCAGCGGCGTGTATGGCCAACAGGACGGTGAGTGGATCGACGAATCCTCGGCTGCCGAGTCGAAAAATTACACCGGTTCGATAATGCTTGAGGCCGAGCAGTTGGCCCTGGCCAGCGGTATACCCGCATCAATCGTACGACTGACAGGCATTTATGGTCCGGGACGTGAGTGGTTGCTCAGCCAGGTGCGTCAGGGTTACCGGGTTACCGAAGAGCCACCGCTGTATGCCAACCGTATTCATGCCGAAGATGCCGCCGGCTTGCTGGCCTTTTTGATCAAGGCTGACGCCCAGGGGCAGGCGCTCGAGGATTGCTACATTGGCGTGGATAACACGCCGGCACCCTTGGCTGAAGTCGTAGCCTGGCTGCGGGATTACATGGGCGTCACCCAGTGGTCGGATCAGGATCGGGTGCGCCGTACCGGCAGCAAGCGCTGCAGTAACGCCCGTGCCCGGGCACTGGGCTGGGAGCCACAGTATCCGAGCTACAAGGAAGGCTATGCGGCGATCCTGGGCGACAAGGCCTGATGTATTAGTCGTCAGTCGCGCTCAAGCAGCCACTGGCGAGGGCCGGGATTGAGCTGCGGCTTCTCATCGGGCTGGGCGCTGTTAAGGGCACGCAGGATTTCCAGCTGGTCGCCGTCGCGCTTGAAGATGAATGGCGCGCCTTGCTGATTGCGTTCCAGCCAGAGGCTGTCGTTTGCACCGCTCATGTCGGCGCAGTCGCCAGCCAGGCACAGCGCGTAGCGGTCCAGGTTGGGCAAGCCTTCGACACTGCCATTGTCGCGAAAATGCACCTGGCCACCTTGGCCTGGGCCTTCAATGATCTTCCATTCACCGCCGAGGTAGGCGCTGTACAAAGCCTGCTCAAACGTGGTGCCGGTGCGTGCGCCCATCGGTGCGGGCGTGCGGGCTTTCTCGAAGCTTTGTTGCGGTGCCGACTCGCTGGTTTGCACTAGCTCGTCACCATCGAGAACCAGGGTTTCGACGTGATTGCCAGGGAATTCCACCTGGTACTGCTTCTCGCCGGCCTTGAGTTGGCCTTCGCCAATTTCAAAACCGTTGGCGAAGCTCGCCTGGGCAGCGGCGACATTGACCTTCCATTCGAAGTTGGGGCCGTTGTCTTGAAGCGCCTGTCGCAGGCTTACGCCTTTGGCAGCGGTATCGATGGCTTTCTGGTTGATCCAGATGCCGTTGTAGTCTTCGGGTTTGTGGCTAGCGCATCCGCTCAGCAGTGCGGCAGCCAGGGTCAGGGCGAGCGCGTGGCGCATGGCGGGGTCCTTTCCGGGGCAGAGCGAGGGCGAGCCGGGCGGCTCGCCGCGCGGGGTATTACTCGAGGACCAGGATCGCGTCCATTTCAACTTGCGAGCCACGTGGCAGGGCGGCAACACCGATGGCGGCGCGCGCTGGGTACGGCTGTTCGAAGTACTTGCCCATGATCTCGTTGACCTTGGCGAAGTGGCTCAGATCGGTCAGGAAGATGTTCAGCTTGACGATGTCCTTGAACGAACCACCTGCAGCTTCAGCAACAGCCTTGAGGTTTTCGAAGACCTGAACGGTCTGAGCTTCGAAGCCTTCGACCAGTTCCATGGTTTTCGGGTCCAGTGGAATCTGGCCGGACATGTACACCGTGTTACCGGCCTTGATCGCCTGGGAGTAGGTGCCGATGGCGGCGGGGGCCTTGTCGCTGGTGATGACGGTCTTGGTCATGATGACTCCTTGCTGTTATTGGGCTACGTGCGCATGCGGGTGATGCGGATCACCCCGGTCAGGGCACGCAGTTTCTTGATCACACGAGCCAGGTGCACGCGGTCGTGTACGCTGACCACCAGTTGGACCACGCTGATGCGACCATCGCGCTCGTCCATGCTGATTTTTTCGATGTTGCCGTCGGCGGCGTTGACGCTGCTGGCCAGCAGGGCGATCAAGCCGCGTTGATGCTCCAGCTCGACACGCAGCTCGACATTGAACTCACCGGTGACATCCTTGGCCCAGGACAGCTGTACGCATTTTTCCGGGTTGTGGCGGATTTCACTGATGTTTCGGCAATTCTCCAGGTGCACGACCATGCCTTTGCCAGCGGACAAGTGGCCGACAATCGGGTCGCCCGGGATCGGCGTGCAGCATTTGGCGTAGCTGAGCACCAGGCCTTCGGTACCGCGGATCGCCAGCGGGCCTTCGGGGCTCGGCAAGTGCTCGCCTTCGCTGGACAGCAGGCGGCGGGCGACGACATAGGCCATGCGGTTGCCCAGGCCGATGTCTTCGAGCATGTCCTCGAGCTGTTCCAGGCGGTACTCGCTGAGCATGGCCTGGATGCGTTCCTGGGGAATCTTCTCCAGGGCGCTGTCGAAGCCGTTGAGCACCTTGTTCAGCAGGCGTTCGCCGAGGCTGATGGACTCGGAGCGGCGTTGCAGCTTGAGGGCATGGCGGATATGTGTACGGGCCTTGCCGGTGACCACGAAGTTCAGCCAGGCAGGATTCGGGCGTGCGCCCGGTGCACTGACGATCTCGACCGTCGAGCCGCTCTGCAGCGGCTCGGACAATGGTGCCAGGCGTCGATTGATCCGGCAGGCGATGCAGCTGTTGCCGACGTCGGTGTGCACCGCGTAAGCGAAATCGACCGCGGTGGAGCCTTTGGGCAGCTCCATGATGCGGCCCTTGGGCGTGAACACGTAGACCTCGTCCGGGAACAGGTCGATCTTCACGCTTTCGATGAATTCCAGGGAGTTGCCTGCACGCTGCTGCATTTCCAGCACGCCTTTGACCCACTGGCGAGCGCGGGCATGGGTGCCCTTGGGCTGCTCGTCGTCGCTGGACTTGTACAGCCAGTGGGCGGCAATGCCGTTATTGGCCATCTCTTCCATTTCGCGGGTGCGGATCTGGATCTCGATAGGCACACCGTGCATGCCGAACAGCGTGGTATGCAGCGACTGGTAGCCGTTGGCCTTGGGGATCGCAATGTAGTCCTTGAAGCGTCCGGGCAGCGGCTTGTACAGGTTGTGCACGGCGCCGAGCACGCGGTAGCAGGTGTCTACCTTGTCGACGATGATGCGAAACGCATAGACATCCATGATCTCGTTGAAGGCTCGGCGTTTGCCGCGCATCTTCTTGTAGATGCCATAGAGGTGTTTCTGTCGGCCGCTGACTTCGCCTTCGATGCCGTCGACGGCAAGGCAGTGGGCCAGCGACTCTTCGATCTTGTTGACGATTTCCTTGCGGTTGCCGCGGGCACGCTTGACCGCCTGGTAGATGCGCGCGGAGCGCATCGGGTGCATGGCCTTGAAGCCCAGGTCTTCGAATTCCACGCGCACACTGTGCATCCCCAGGCGGTTGGCGATGGGGGCGTAGATTTCCAGGGTTTCCTTGGCGATGCGCCGGCGTTTTTCGCCTGACAGCACCTCGAGGGTACGCATGTTGTGCAGGCGGTCGGCCAGCTTGACCAGGATCACGCGGATATCCCGGGCCATCGCCATGGCCATTTTCTGGAAGTTTTCCGCCTGGGCTTCGGCCTTGGTCTCGAAGTTCATCTGGGTCAGTTTGCTGACCCCATCGACCAGTTCGGCCACCGTTTCGCCAAATTGCGAGCTGAGGGCTTCCTTGGCGATGCCGGTGTCTTCGATCACGTCATGGAGCATGGCGGCCATCAGGCTCTGATGGTCCATGTGCATGTCGGCAAGGATGCTGGCCACCGCCAGCGGATGCGTGACGTAAGGCTCACCGCTACGACGGCGTTGGCCATCGTGGGCTTGTTCGGCGTAGAAGTACGCTCGGCGCACCAGGTTGACCTGGTCAGCGCCGAGGTAGGCCGACAGGCGATCGGCGAGGGCGTCTATGCTCGGCACAGGATTACCTCCTGCCGAGGAAAGGGGACCTGCGCCGTACTACGTCGACCAGGCATAGGCTTAGACCGCCTCGTTGGCCTCTTCCTCACTACCGAAGGCAAAGGCAGGCTCGACTTCGACAATGGATTCGGCAGCGATGAATTCAGGAGTGCAGATGCCTTCAGCGATTTCACGCAGGGCAACGACGGTAGGTTTGTCGTTTTCCCACGCCACTTTCGGCTCTTTGCCGCCGGTGGCCAGCTGACGGGCACGCTTGGTAGAGAGCATGACCAGCTCAAAACGGTTATCCACGTGTTCTAGGCAGTCTTCAACGGTTACGCGGGCCATGGTCTTCCTCAAGTAGCAAATGCGGTGTTCAGCCCGAATGGGCGAGCGGACTCGATAGTTTAAAAAATCACCAGCCTTTAGGGAAGCTTTGATTTCATTTCGGGTCCTTGATACCCCTGACGATAACCACTTCCGAGGCTCTGGCACAACTGTTTGTGGTGTTGTCGGATTAAACCGCATCGCGGGGGAAGACCCCCTCCCCAAACGTCCTTCGGGGTGGGGTTTTTCCCCCGGGGTCAAT
>NZ_JBMOWO010000045.1:0-33789 GCF_049310525.1 Pseudomonas sp. GZD-222 | reverse complement strand
ACCCGCCTTGGGGACCCCCCCCGCCCCCCTGGGTGGCGGGGGAGGCTTTCTCCCCCCGCGATAGCGATTTTACTGGCGGCCGAGGGCATCCCGCAGCCGTGGCGTCAGTTCGTCGAACAGCGTCTGCACCGAGCGCAACGCCCGGCAATCCGGGCGGGTCAGCAGCCAGACTTCGGTGTCGCACCCCGGCAGCGCCTCGCTCAAGGGTTCAACGCCCGGCAGGGTGTGCGCCATGTAATCGGGCAACGCCGCCACCCCCAGCCCTGCAGTGACCAGTTGGGCAATCGCGGAGATGCTGCTGCAGCGATAGCGTGGCGTCACAGCGGGCAAATGCTCGCTGCGCCAGACCACGGTGGGGTGGTCCTGCATGGCGTCATCCGGCGCGATCCAGGGCAGGCTGGCCGGGGCTTCCTTGAGTTTTGCCCGATATTCCTCGCGGCCACAGACCACATAAGAGGCCGAGCCCAGGCAGCGGCCAACCAGATGCTCCGGCGGCGAGTTGGTCAGGCGCAGGGCGAGGTCGGCGTCGCGGCGGCTCAGGTTGGCGAAGGTGTTGGAGGTCGCCAGCTCCAGCGACAGGGCCGGATAGGCCGGCATGAATTCCGCCAGCGCCGGCAGCAACAGGCTGTGCAGCACGGCATCGGTGCAGGTCAGGCGGACGGTACCGCTGACCACTTGTTCGCCATGCTCCAGCGCCACCCGTGCGGCATCCAGTGCCTGTTCGGCGCGTTCGGCCTGTTCGGCCAGGGCCTGGGCGGTACCGGTGGGAATGTAGCCTTTACGGCTTTTTACGAACAAGGCGGTACCGAGGGCAGCTTCCATGCGCCGAATCGAGCGGAACACCGTCGAAACATCAACCCGCAGCAGTTCTGCGGCTTTTGCCAGTGAGCGCCCGCGTACCAGGGCGAGTACCAGCGAGAGGTCGGCGTGACTGATCTGATATTGCATGGGTGCACTCTTTGCTTGCCTAAATGCCAATGTCTGTTGCGCTAGGGCCATTCTATAGTGAGGCAGCAGTCGTGAATCAACTCGTAACGTTGTCAGCATGTGGAACGAAAGTCCTATATGACAACGCTCTGCAGTTCCCCACGATGGGACTACTTAAAAGAACAAATGAAACCATCGCCGCTCCCGTTAGCGCCGCAGTACCTCCTCCACAGTCGTTCGATAAAAAATCAAAGGATGCCTAGCCATGACGTCGGTCTCCCCGCGCGCCATCCCTCTCGACGAGATGGGTGAATTTCTCAAGGCCCACCCTGAGGTGCAATTTGTCGATCTGTTGATTGCCGACATGAACGGCGTGGTACGTGGCAAGCGCATCGAGCGTGCGAGCCTGGTCAAAGTCTACGAAAAAGGCATCAACCTGCCGGCTTCGTTGTTCGCCCTCGACATCAACGGCTCCACCGTGGAAAGCACCGGTCTGGGCCTGGATATCGGCGACGCCGACCGCATCTGTTTCCCGATTCCCGGCACCCTGAGCTACGAACCCTGGCAGAAGCGTCCTACCGCCCAGTTGCTGATGACCATGCACGAACTGGACGGCGCGCCGTTCTTCGCCGACCCGCGGGAAGTGCTGCGTGGTGTGGTGGAGAAATTCGACGCCTTGGGCCTGGATATCTGCGCGGCGTTCGAGCTGGAGTTCTACCTGATCGACCAGGACAACCTCAACGGCCGGCCACAGCCCCCGCGCTCGCCAATCTCCGGCAAGCGTCCGCAGTCGACCCAGGTGTACCTGATCGATGACCTGGACGAGTACGTTGACTGCCTGCAGGACATGCTCGAAGCGGCGAAAGAGCAGGGCATTCCCGCCGATGCCATCGTCAAGGAAAGCGCGCCGGCGCAGTTCGAGGTCAACCTGCATCACGTCGCCGACGCGATCAAGGCCTGTGACTACGCGGTGCTGCTCAAGCGCCTGATCAAGAACATCGCCTACGACCATGAGATGGACTCCACCTTCATGGCCAAGCCTTACCCGGGCCAGGCGGGCAACGGTCTACATGTGCATATCTCGTTGCTGGACAAGAAAACCGGCAAGAACATTTTCACCAGCGATGACCCCGAGCAGAGCGAGACCCTGCGTCACGCCATCGGCGGTGTGCTGGAAACCATGCCGGCATCGATGGCCTTCCTGTGCCCGAACATCAACTCCTACCGCCGTTTCGGTGCCCAGTTCTATGTGCCCAATGCGCCGAGCTGGGGCCTGGACAACCGCACTGTGGCGGTCCGCGTACCGACCGGCAGCAGCGATGCGGTGCGTATCGAACACCGCGTAGCCGGCGCCGATGCCAACCCGTACCTGATGATGGCGGCGATCCTGGCCGGTATTCACCACGGCCTGACCAACCAGATCGAACCGGGTGCGCCGATTGAAGGCAACTCCTACGAGCAACTGGAACAGAGCCTGCCGAACAACTTGCGCGATGCGTTGCGTGAGCTCGATGACAGTGAAGTGCTGAACAAATACATCAGCCCGGACTACATCGACATTTTTGTCGCCTGCAAGGAAAGCGAAATGGCTGAGTTCGAGGTGTCGATTTCCGACCTCGAATACAACTGGTACCTGCATACCGTGTGATGCCCGGAGAAAACAACAATGACAATTGCACCACGTGAACACTGGGAACAGCTGTTCCAGACCCTGAAGATCGAAGGCCGCGCCTTTATCGATGGGCAGTATTGCACCAGTGTTGCTGGTGACACTTTCGATTGTTCAAGCCCGGTGGATGGCCGCCAGCTGGCGCAGATCGCCAGTTGCGACAGCGCCGACGCGGAGCTTGCCGTAGCCGCGGCTCGGCGCAGCTTTGACAGTGGCGTCTGGGCATTGCAGGCACCGGCGCAACGCAAGCGGGTGCTGATTGCCTTCGCCGACTTGCTGCTGGCCAACGCCCAAGAGCTGGCGTTGCTGGAAACCCTGGACATGGGCAAGCCGATTGCCGATTCCCTGAGTATCGATATTCCGGCTGCGGCCAATGCCATCCGCTGGCATGCCGAAGCCATCGACAAGATTTATGACGAAGTTGCTGCAACCGCGTCCGACCAGCTGGGTCTGGTCACCCGCGAGCCGGTCGGCGTGGTTGCGGCCATTGTTCCGTGGAACTTCCCACTGATGATGGCCTGTTGGAAACTCGGCCCGGCCCTGGCCACCGGTAACTCGGTGATCCTCAAACCGTCCGAAAAATCACCCCTGACCGCGATCCGTATCGCCCGGTTGGCGCTCGAGGCGGGTATCCCGGCCGGTGTGCTGAACGTGCTGCCGGGTTACGGTCACACGGTCGGCAAGGCCCTGGCCTTGCACATGGACGTCGACACCCTGGTGTTCACGGGCTCCACGCGTATTGCCAAGCAACTGATGGTCTATGCCGGTGAGTCGAACATGAAGCGCGTCTGGCTGGAAGCCGGCGGCAAGAGCCCGAACATCGTCTTCGCTGACGCCCCGGACTTGCAGGCCGCGGCCGATGCAGCAGCGGCGGCGATTGCCTTCAATCAGGGCGAAGTGTGCATTGCCGGTTCGCGCTTGCTGGTCGAGCGCAGCATCAAGGAGCGTTTCCTGCCGATGGTGGTCGAGGCCCTCAAGGCCTGGAAACCCGGTCACGCCCTGGCCCCGGAAACCCGCGTCGGCGCCTTGGTCGACAGCACCCAGCTGGATACCGTGCTCGGCTACATCGAAGCCGGCAAGGCCGATGGCGCCACGTTGCTGACCGGTGGCGAACGTGTACTGGAGGACACCTGCGGCGTTTACCTGCAGCCGGCGATCTTCGATGGCGTGACCAATGCCATGCGTATCGCTCGCGAGGAAATCTTCGGCCCGGTGCTTTCGGTGATCACCTTCGACAGCGCCGAAGAGGCCGTTGCCATTGCCAACGATTCGCCCTTCGGCCTGGCCGCGGCGGTCTGGACCAACGACATTTCCCGTGCCCACAAGACCGCCCGCGCCCTGCGTGCCGGCAGCGTCTGGGTCAACCAGTACGACGGCGGCGACATGACCGCGCCCTTTGGCGGTTTCAAGCAGTCGGGCAATGGCCGGGACAAGTCGCTGCACGCATTTGATAAATACACCGAACTCAAGGCGACCTGGATCAAGCTGTAAGGGAGGGTGAACCCATGCAAACTACCAATGACCTGCCGCCTTTGATTGGCATTTCCGCCTGTCGTCAGCAGTTGGGCAACAATTCGTCGCACACTGTCGGCGACAAGTATGTCGAAGCAGCAGGTTTTGCCGGGATCCCTCTGATCCTGCCCGCACGCGCCGAGCCGGGTGACCCGCAGCGCGTGCTGGAACGCCTCGATGGCATTCTTTTTACCGGTTCGCCTTCTAATGTCGAGCCGCATCATTACAATGGCGCCCCCAGCGTGGAAGGTACGAAGCACGATGTGTTTCGCGACCGCTTGACCCTGCCGTTGCTGCAGGCCGCCATTGCCACCGGTGTGCCGGTGTTCTGCATCTGCCGTGGATTTCAGGAATTGAACGTTGCCTTGGGCGGCACGCTGCACCAGCGGGTGCAGGAACTGCCGGGTTTCCTCGATCACCGCGAGCCGCAGGACGCGCCACTGGAAGAGCAATACAGCCCACGTCATAGCGTTACCGTGCAGCCCGGCGGGCTGTTCGAGCGGCTGGGGCTGGAACAACGCTTCATGGTCAATTCGCTGCACAGCCAGGGCATCGATCGCCTGGCGGACAGCTTGCGTGCCGAGGCCCGGGCGCCGGACGGATTGATCGAAGCAGTGTCCATGGAGGACGCCCCGGGCTTTGTGGTCGGTGTGCAATGGCACCCGGAGTACCGCTTGGCCGAAAACCCGGTTTCGTTGCGTCTGTTCCAGGCGTTTCGTGAGGCATGCCTGGCCCGTGCAAGGGGCGAGCGTCACCGGGAGAAGACCGTATGAGGTCATCCGGTTGATCCGGAACTGAAGCAACAGGTTTCAATGAGTGCAAGCGGACGCGCTGCAAGGCGTCCTGAAAAACAATAGTAAAAGCGGCGGCAACTACTCATGAGCGAATACGAAGCAGGCCTGTCCCCAGGTATGGGACAGGCTCGCACTCAGGAAAAAGGTGCATCGAAAGCATCCAAAGGGCTGGCCTCGGGCCGGCTTGGTCTGCTGGCGAGCATTGTCCTGGGTATCTCCACCATTGCACCGGTCTACACCCTCACTGGCGCCCTCGGTCCAACCGTGCGTGAAGTCGGTGCTCACCTGCCGGCGGTGTTCATCGTCGGTTTCCTGCCCATGCTGCTGGTAGCGCTGGGCTACCGCGAGCTGAACTCGGCCGAGCCTGACAGCGGTACTTCCTTTACCTGGTCGGCGCGGGCGTTTGGCCCGATGATCGGCTGGATCGGCGGTTGGGGGTTGGTCACGGCCACCACCATTGTGTTGTCCAACCTCGCAGGGGTCGCCGTCGACTTCTTCTATCTGTTCCTGGGGCAGATAACCGGTAACCACGAGGTGGCGGCGCTGGCCGATAACCTGTTGATCAACGTCGTCACCTGTTGCGTTTTCATTGCCATGGCGGTGTGGATTTGCTGCCGCGGGATCGCCACTACCATGACCGTTCAGTACGGCCTGGTGGCACTGCAGCTGGTGGTGCTGATTGGCTTCGCGATGGCCGCTTTTGGCGAGTCGTCGGCGATGCCGCCTCTGCAGTTTGATTTCGACTGGTTCAATCCCTTTGGCGTCGAGTCGTTCTCGGCGTTTACGGCCGGCCTGTCGTTGTCGATCTTCATCTTCTGGGGCTGGGATGTCTGCCTGAGCATCAGCGAAGAGTCGGTGGGCAGCGGTGATACCCCTGGCCGTGCGGCAACCCTGACCGTCCTGCTGATTCTGGGGCTGTACCTGGTGACCGCAATTGCCACACTGCAGTTTGCCGGTATCAGTGATGTGGGTCTGGGCCTGAACAACCCGCGCATTCAGGAAAACGTCTTTGCCCACCTGGCAGGCCCGGTCATGGGCCCGCTGGCGATCCTGATGTCGATCGCGGTGCTGGCCAGTACCGCTGCTTCGCTGCAGTCGACCTTTGTTGCGCCGGCGCGTACTTTGCTGGCCATGGGTTACTACGGTGCCGTGCCGGAGCGCTTCGCCAACATCTGCCCACGCTCGAAAACTCCACGTTACGCGACGATCTGTGCGGGTGTGGCGGCGGGTGTGTTCTACGTCACCATGCGTACCCTGAGTGAGAACGTATTGGCCGACACCATCACTGCCCTGGGCATGATGATCTGCTTCTACTACTCGCTGACCGCTTACGCTTGTGTCTGGTACTTCCGCCACAGCCTGTTCGACAGCGTGCGTCACTTCCTGATGCGTGGCCTGTGCCCGCTGCTCGGTGGCGGCATTCTCTCGGTGATCTTCCTGCAGACCGCCTACGACAGTGCTTCGCCGTCGTTCGGCAGCGGTTCGCACGTCGGTGGTCTGGGCCTGGTGTTCGTGATCGCAGTGATCATCACGCTGCTGGGGCTGGGGCTGATGATGCTGTCACGCCTGCGGGCGCCGGCGTTCTTCCTGGGCATGACCCTGCAACGTCACGCCACTGTCTCCAGCCGCCGCTAAGCGGCTGGAGTGACCGGTTGCTCAGGCAAGCAATTGCTTGAGCAGCTGGCCATGACGCTGCTGCTGGTTAGCCTGTAGCAAGCGGTTGGCGCGGAACACCGCCTTGAGGTCTTCCAGCGCAGTGGCGAAGTCATCGTTGATGATGACGAAGTCATACTCGTCGTAGTGACTCATCTCGCTCACCGCTTCACGCATCCGTCCTTCGATGATTTCATCGCTGTCCTGGCCACGGTTGGTCAGGCGCTGACGCAGGGCTTCCTGGGTCGGCGGCAGGATGAAGATCGAGCGCGCCTCAGGCATCAGCTTGCGCACCTGCTGGGCACCTTGCCAGTCGATTTCCAGGATCAGGTCGTGACCCTGGTCGAGGGTCTGCTGCAAGGCGCTGCGCGAAGTCCCGTAGAAATTCCCGAAGACCTCGGCCTGCTCGAGGAAGTCGCCTTGCTCGATCATCAGCTTGAACTCGGCGTGCTCGACGAAGTGGTAGTTCACCCCGTGCGTTTCGCCTGGACGCATGGCCCGGGTGGTGTGCGAAACCGACACCTGGATGCTGTTGTCGGCGTCGATCAGGGCCTTGACCAGGCTGGTCTTGCCGGCGCCGGACGGGGCGGAAACGATATAAAGGGTGCCGCTGCTGTGATTCATGGTCGGGGTGGCCTTACTCAATGTTCTGTACTTGTTCACGCATCTGCTCGATCAGAACCTTGAGGTTGACCGCGGACTGGGTGCTGCGTGGGTCGAAGGCTTTGGAGCCCAGGGTGTTGGCTTCGCGGTTGAGCTCCTGCATCAGGAAGTCCAGGCGCCGGCCAGCGGCACCGCCGGACTTCAGCACCCGGCGTACTTCGTTGATGTGGGTGCTCAGGCGGTCGAGCTCTTCGGCGACGTCGCTCTTCTGCGCCAGCAGGACCATTTCCTGTTCCAGGCGCTGCGGGTCGAGTTCGGCCTGCATGTCGGTGAAACGGTCGAGAATCTTCTGGCGTTGGGCGGCGAGCATCTGCGGCACCAGGGCGCGCAGGGTGGTGACTTCGCTGGCCATGCTGTCCAGGCGCTCGTGAATCAGGCGGGCCAGTTCGGCACCTTCGCGGTTACGGCCGTTCTTGAGCTCCTTGAGGGCTT
Organism: Pseudomonas sp. GZD-222; assembly: GCF_049310525.1. Classification (NCBI taxonomy): domain Bacteria; kingdom Pseudomonadati; phylum Pseudomonadota; class Gammaproteobacteria; order Pseudomonadales; family Pseudomonadaceae; genus Pseudomonas; species Pseudomonas sp. GZD-222. Next base: position 26,139 of record NZ_JBMOWO010000045.1, on the reverse strand, counting down.
CTTCGAACAGGTTCATCGCGTCATTGTTCAGCGCTTGCGGGTCGCTGGCATCAGCGACCAGCACGCCTGGCCAGGCCAGTACCTCCAGCGGGTTCAGCGGCGCTGGCTGCTTGATCAGGCTGGCCACGGTCTCGGCGGCGGCGACCAGTTGCGCGGCGCGCTCGCGGTCGACCTGCAGCGGCTTGCCGGCGTTTTCTTCATTGAAGCGCAAGGTGCATTCGACCTTGCCGCGCGACAGTCCCTGGCGCAGGGCTTCACGCACCGCGCCCTCAAGGTCGCGCAGGGCTTCTGGCAGGCGCAGGTGCGGCTCCAGGTAGCGGTGATTGACCGAGCGTAGTTCCCAGATCAGGGTGCCCTGGCTACCGGCGCGCTCGACACGAGCAAAAGCGGTCATGCTGTGCACCATGGGAAGTACCTCGCAAAAAATGGATCAAGGAAAAGCCAACCGGCTGCAAAGGCGCAAGATTGTAGCGCAGTGCGGCGCTGGCTCCCAATGCACTGATGTTACAAACAGCCAGGCAACTTCCGGAAAAAACCGACCAGCGCCTCTGGGCCCTCTGTTTCGGGGCCTGCGACAATAGACGTGTGCTCACGGCCCGCTGCGCTCTATAATGCTCGGCAGATTCAAACCCAGTACAGGTATCCCAAATGAAACGTCCAAGTGGTCGCGTTGCCGATCAGCTCCGCTCGATCCGCATCACCCGCAACTACACCAAACACGCCGAGGGATCAGTACTGGTCGAGTTCGGTGACACCAAAGTCGTCTGTACCGTCAGCGTCGAGAACGGCGTGCCGCGCTTCCTCAAGGGCCAGGGCCAAGGCTGGCTGACTGCCGAATACGGCATGCTGCCGCGCTCCACCGGCGAGCGTAACCAGCGTGAAGCCGCGCGCGGCAAGCAGGGCGGTCGTACCCTCGAAATCCAGCGTCTGATCGGCCGCTCTCTGCGTGCCGCACTGGACATGAGCAAGCTCGGCGACATCACCCTGTACGTCGACTGCGACGTGATCCAGGCCGATGGCGGTACCCGCACTGCGTCGATCACCGGTGCCATGGTTGCCCTGGTCGATGCCCTGCGCGTGGTCAAGAAGCGTGGCGGCCTCAAGGCTGGCGACCCGCTCAAGCACATGATCGCTGCTGTTTCGGTTGGCATGTACCAGGGCGAAGCTGTGCTCGACCTGGACTACCTGGAAGACTCGGCTGCCGAGACCGACCTCAACGTGGTCATGACCAGCCAGGGTGGCTTCATCGAAGTCCAGGGCACCGCCGAAGGCGCGCCGTTCCAGCCTGAAGAGCTCAACGCCATGCTGGCGCTGGCGCAAAAAGGCATGGTCGATCTGTTCGAACTGCAGCAAGCCGCACTGGCTGACTGAGTCCGATAAGGCAAGGAGCAGAACATGAGCGAGCAACCGTTGCAGTTGCCCACCCCCAATGCCGAGATTCGTCAGTGGGCGATGTTCTGCCACCTGGCCGCCCTGCTGGGGCTGGTCGTGCCGTTCGGTAACCTGCTGGGTCCGCTGGTGATGTGGATCTGGAAAAAGGACCTGGACCCGTTCATTGATGCCCAGGGCAAGGAAGCGCTGAACTTTCAGCTCACCGTGTTTCTGGCCTCGATCATCTGCTTTGCGCTGATGTTCGTGCTGGTGGGGATCGTGTTGTTCGGCATGTTGATGGTTGCCGTACTGATCCTCACCATCGTTGCCGGGGTCAAGGCCAATGACGGACAGCCCTATCGCTACCCGTTGACCTGGCGGCCGATCAAATAATGATCAGCTGACAGCAGGCACAAAAAAACCGACGTGATGTCGGTTTTTTTGTGCCTGAACGAATCAGATCGTCAGCGTCCAGTCGTAGTCCACGATCAGTGGCGCGTGCTGGGAGAAGCGCGGTTGACGCGGCAGGCGTGCGCTACGCACGAAGCGGCGCAGGCCCGGGGTCAGCAGCTGGTAGTCGAAACGCCAGCCCAGGTTGAGCATCTCGGCCTGTTCGTTGTCCGGCCACCAGCTGTACTGGTCGCCTTCACGGCTGACTTCGCGCAGGGCGTCGACATAACCCATGTCACCGACGACGGTGTCCATCCAGGCCCGCTCAGGCGCCAGGAAGCCCGGCGATTGCTGGCCATCGCGCCAGTTCTTGACGTCGAGCTTCTGCTGCGCCACGTACAACGAGCCGCAATAGATGTACTCACGACGTTTGCGTCGCTGCTTGTCCAGGTACTTGGCGAAGTCGTCCATCAACTTGAACTTCTGGTTCAAGTCCTCGTCGCCGTTCATTCCCGAAGGCAGCAGCAGCGTTGCGATGCTTACCTTGTCGAAATCGGCCTGCAGGTAACGTCCGTAGCGGTCGGCTGTCTCGAAGCCCAGGCCGCTGATGACTGCCTTGGGCTGCAACCGCGAATAAAGTGCCACGCCGCCTTGGGCGGGAACTTCTGCGTCGCAGGCATAAAGGAAGTAGCCATCAAGCTGGAAAGCTGGGTCGTCGAGTTCAAAGGCCGAGGCGCGGGTATCCTGAAGGCAGATGACGTCAGCATTCTGGGCTTGTAGCCAGCTGAGCAAACCACGCTCGACGGCAGCCTGAATGCCATTAACGTTCACACTGATGATCCGCATAAATGGCCCCAAAAATCTCGTGCGTGTATGATACCCGAGCTGTACTCATTTAGCTAAATCCGTGGTATCCGGGACTCTTCATGCAGCCGTATCAGCGCGACTTCATTCGTTTTGCCATCGACCGCGGGGTTCTGCGCTTCGGTGAATTCACTCTCAAATCCGGGCGCACCAGCCCGTATTTCTTCAATGCCGGCCTGTTCAACAGTGGTTCGGCCCTGGCTCAGCTCGGACGTTTCTATGCGGCGGCGATCGTCGACAGCAAGATTCCGTTCGACGTGCTGTTCGGCCCGGCCTACAAGGGTATTCCCCTGGCGGCAGCCACTGCCGTAGCGCTGGCCGAGCATCATGACCTCGACCTGCCGTGGTGCTTCAACCGCAAAGAAGCCAAGGCGCACGGCGAAGGCGGCAGCCTGGTCGGTGCACCGCTGACCGGCGACGTGCTGATCATCGACGATGTGATCACTGCTGGCACCGCGATCCGCGAAGTCATGCAGATCATCCAGGGTCAGCAGGCCAAGGCCGCGGGTGTCCTGATCGCGCTGAACCGCCAGGAACGCGGTAACGGCGAGCTGTCGGCGATCCAGGAAGTGGAGCGTGACTTCGGTATTCCGGTGGTCAGCATCGTTTCGCTGACCCAGGTGCTGGAGTTCCTCGCCGACGATCCGGCGCTCAAGCAGCATTTGCCGGCCGTTGAGGCGTATCGGGCCCAGTACGGGATCTGAAGCAAATAAAAAGGCGACCCCAGGGTCGCCTTTTTATTTAGTTATCGCTGCTTGTCATTGCTGATCAGGGTACCAACACCACTGTCAGTAAAGATCTCCAGCAGCACCGCATTCGGCACCCGGCCGTCGATGATGTGCGAGCTGTTGACGCCGCCCTGTACTGCTTCCAGTGCGCAGCGGATCTTCGGCAGCATGCCGCCGTAGATGGTGCCGTCAGCGATCAGCTCATTCACCTGTTCGGTGGTCAGCCCGGTGAGTACGGTGCCTTGCTTGTCCATCAGGCCGGCGATGTTGGTCAGCAGCATCAGCTTTTCAGCTTTCAGTGCTTCGGCCACCTTGCCTGCGACCAGGTCGGCGTTGATGTTGTACGACTCGCCGTTGGCACCGACGCCGATCGGCGCGATAACCGGGATGAAGTCACCTTTGACCAGCATGTTGAGCAGGTCGGTGTTAACCCCGACCACTTCGCCAACATGGCCGATATCGATGATTTCCGGGGTGGTCATCTCTGGCGTCTTGCGGGTGACGGTCAGTTTTTTCGCACGGATCAGCTGGGCGTCTTTACCGGTCAGGCCAATGGCGCTGCCGCCATGGCTGTTGATCAGGTTGACGATGTCCTTGTTCACCTGGCCGCCGAGGACCATCTCGACCACGTCCATGGTCTGCGCGTCGGTGACGCGCATGCCATCGATGAAGTGGCTTTCGATCGACAGGCGCTTGAGCAGGTCACCGATCTGCGGGCCGCCACCATGCACGACCACCGGGTTGATGCCGACGGCTTTCATCAGCACCACGTCGCGGGCAAAACCGGTTTTGAGCTCTTCGCTCTCCATCGCGTTGCCGCCGTATTTGATCACCAGGGTCTTGCCGACAAAGCGTCGGATGTAAGGCAGCGCTTCGGACAAAACCTGGGCGACATGGGTGGCGGCATCGCGATCGAGGGTCATGCAGGGCTCCAGTTGGAACAGGGGGTCAGTCAGAACTTGGGTTGCAGATCAGGAGCAACGCGCTTCAACTGGGCGCGGAATACTTCCTGGATATGCTGCAATTGGGCGTCGCTATCGGCCTCGAAGCGCAGTACCAGCACCGGCGTGGTGTTGGACGCGCGAACCAGGCCCCAGCCATGGGGATAGTCGACCCGCACACCGTCAATGGTGGTCAGGTTGGCGTCTTGGCCCCAGTCGGCCTCGCGTTGCAGTGCATCAATGATGCTGAATTTACCTTCGTCGGTCACATCAATGTTGATTTCCGGGGTGGAAATATCATTCGGGAACGCGGCGAACAGCTGTTCGGCATCGGTTTTGGCCTTGCTGAGGATCTCCAGCAGGCGCGCGGCACTGTAGATGCCGTCGTCGAAACCGTACCAGCGTTCCTTGATGAAAATGTGTCCGCTCATCTCACCAGCCAGCAAAGCGCCGGTTTGCTTCATCTTCTTTTTGATCAACGAGTGACCCGTCTTCCACATTAGCGCGCGACCACCGTATTGCTCGATCAGCGGGGTCAGGCGACGCGTGCATTTGACGTCGAAGATGATCTCGGCGCCCGGGTTGCGCTCGAGCACGTCCTGGGCGAACAGCATCAGCAGGCGGTCGGGGTAGACGATGCTGCCGGTGTTGGTCACCACACCGACGCGGTCGCCATCGCCATCGAAGGCCAGGCCGAGGTCGGCACCAGTTTCCTTGACCTTGGCAATCAGGTCGACCAGATTCTCGGGTTTGCCCGGGTCCGGGTGATGATTAGGGAAGTTGCCGTCGACTTCGCAGAACAACGGGATCATTTCGCAGCCCAGGGCTTCGATCAGCTGCGGCGCAATCACACCGGCTGCACCGTTACCGCAGTCGACGACGACCTTGAGTTTTTTCGCCAGCTTGATATCGCCAGTGATCTGCTGGAAATAGCGATCAAGGATCTCAACTTTGCTGACGCTACCTTCGCCGCGGCTCAGATCGTTGGTCTTCAGGCGGGTCAACAGGCCCTGGATCTGCTCGTTAGCCAGGGTGTCGCCGGCAATGACGATCTTGAAACCGTTGTAGTTTGGCGGGTTGTGGCTGCCGGTGAGCATTACACCGGATTTGCCAGCCAGGACGTTGGCGGCGTAGTACAGGGCAGGGGTTGGCACCAGGCCGACATCGCTGACCTGGCAACCGGCTTCGACCAGGCCCTTGATCAGTTGTTCGACCAGCATCGGGCCGGACAGGCGGCCGTCTCGGCCTACCGAGATGTTCGGTTCGCCTTGGGCCAGGGTTTGCGCACCGATGGCGCGGCCGATCCAGTAAGCGGTTTCGGCGGTCAGGGTGTCACCGACCACGCCACGGATGTCGTAGGCGCGGAAGATGCTTTCCGGGAGTGCAGGTACCAGGTGTGCCATGTCGTTCATCTCTGGGGAGCTCCAATATCGAGGGCGTGCAGGGCAGGCTCAAACTGAACGCTTTGACGGTCTTTTCGCCAGAGAGTTCGCCATCCTTGGCGCGCAGTGGGCAACGAGTGGATCAGTTGCTGCCGGAATGTCCAAAACCACCCGCACCGCGCTGACTCTCGTCGAAGGTTTCGACGATGTCGAAATGAGCCTGCACCACCGGTACCAGAACCAGTTGTGCAATACGCTCGCCGACGGTGATGGTGAATGCGCTCTGGCCACGGTTCCAGCAGGAAACCATCAGCTCGCCCTGGTAGTCGGAGTCGATCAGGCCGACCAGGTTGCCCAGCACGATACCGTGCTTGTGGCCCAGGCCCGAGCGCGGCAGGATCAGCGCCGCCAGGCCCGGATCGCCGATGTATACCGACAGGCCAGTGGGGATCAGCAGGGTCTGGCCCGGCTCGAGGACGGTGTCTTGCTTGAGCATGGCGCGCAGGTCGAGACCGGCCGAGCCCGGGGTGGCGTACTGTGGCAGCGGGAATTCGTTGCCGATGCGTGGATCGAGAATCTTGGCTTGTAGAGCGTGCATGCAGAGTTAAACCTGGTTGAGACGTTCGGCGATGAAAGCAACCAGCTGGCGGGCGATCTTGCCCTTGCTGGTCTGTGCGAAGAGTGTTTCGTGAAGCTGGCGATCAATCACGCTGCAGGCGTTTTCCTCGCTGTTGAAGCCGATGCTGGGGTTGGCCACATCGTTGGCGACAATCAGGTCGAGGTTTTTGTCCTTGAGCTTGCGCGCAGCGTAGTCGAGCAGGTGTTCGGTCTCGGCGGCGAAGCCGACGCTGAACGGGCGGTCGGGACGGGTGGCGATGCTGGCGAGAATGTCCGGGTTGCGGACCATCTGCAGCAGCAGGCCGTCACCTGTTGTAGGGTCTTTCTTGAGTTTCTGTGGTGCGACCACTTCCGGGCGGTAGTCTGCGACTGCGGCCGAGGCGATGAAAATATCGCAGGGCATCGCCGCTTCGCAGGCAGCGAGCATGTCGCGGGCGCTGACCACATCGATGCGGCTGACCCGGTCGGGCGTTGGCAGGTGCACCGGGCCACTGATCAGGGTCACCTTGGCACCGGCTTCCACCGCCGCCTCAGCCAGGGCAAAGCCCATTTTCCCGGAGCTGTGGTTGGTGATGTAGCGCACCGGATCGATGTTTTCCTGGGTCGGTCCGGCGGTGATCACGATGTGCTTGCCGGTCAGCGATTCGCGCTTGAAGCTTTCGGCGGCGCACCAGGCGAGGTCAGTGGCTTCGAGCATGCGGCCGAGGCCAACATCACCACAGGCCTGGCTGCCGGAGGCCGGGCCGAACACCTTGATGCCGCGGCTCTCGAGCAATTCGAGGTTGGCCTGGGTGGCCGGGTCGCGCCACATCGCCTGGTTCATCGCTGGGGCGACGGCCACGGTGGCGTCGGTGGCCAGCACCAGGGTGGTCAGCAGGTCATCGGCGACGCCCTGGGCCATGCGCGCCAGCAGGTCGGCGGTGGCCGGGGCGATCAACACCAGGTCGGCCCACTTGGCCAGCTCGATATGGCCCATCGCCGCTTCGGCAGCAGGGTCCAATAGGTCCATGTGCACCGGGTGACCGGACAGTGCTTGCAGGGTCAGCGGTGTGATGAATTCAGCACCGCCGCGGGTCATGACGACACGCACCTGCGCACCGTGTTCCAGGAGTCGGCGAACCAGTTCGGCACTCTTGTAGGCGGCGATGCCGCCGCCGACGCCGAGAACGATGCGCTTACGATACAGCCGCTGCATAGGCTTGCCTTTTGCTCAGTGATTGCACGCGGCGACGACGCCTCCCCAGGCCGAATCGTCGCGTAAAAAAGAGCGGGTAATGTAGCACAGGGCTGAAACACAGGAGCAGTAACCGATAGACAGGGAGGTGGGTATGAGCATCAGGGATTGGCCAGTCGCGGAGCGGCCGCGGGAAAAACTGTTGGAGCAGGGCGCATTGAGTCTTTCGGATGCTGAGTTGCTGGCGATTTTCCTGCGCACTGGGGTACGAGGTTATAGCGCTGTCGATCTTGCCCGCCATTTGCTCGGACAGTTCGGCGGTTTGCGCGGCTTGTTGGAAGCGGACGTAAAGCGCTTTAACCAGGAGTTTGGCCTCGGGCCCGCGAAGTTCGCCCAGTTGCAAGCAGTCATGGAAATGTCGCGACGTCATCTGGCGGATCGGCTGCGTCGCGGTTCCGCTCTGCAGAGCCCGCAGGCCGTCAGGGATTACCTCAAGGCTCAGCTACGGCATGAGCTTCATGAAGTGTTCGCCTGCCTGTTTCTCGACAGCAAGCACCGCCTACTCGGTTTTGAAGTGTTGTTTCGCGGCACTATCGACAGCACCAGTGTGTATCCCAGGCAAGTGCTCAAGCGCGGACTGGCCCACAATGCCGCTGCGTTGATCCTCTGCCACAACCATCCCTCAGGTATCGCGGAGCCTAGCCAAGCCGATGTGCAGCTCACACATCGGCTCAAGAAGGCACTGGATCTGGTCGACATTCGTGTGCTCGACCACTTCATCGTCGGCGAGGGCGAGCCTCTGTCGATGGTCGAGCACGGCTGGTTCAGCGCGTCGGACTGACCTTGGCGAAGTCCTGGCGACCGAACGGGCTGACTTGATAGCCCTCCACGTTCTGGCGAACCAGGGCCGCGGCAGTCGGGTGTGCCAGCGGCAGCCATAGCGCCTGCTGCTGGATCAAACCCTGGGCCTGTTGGTACAGGCGGCTGCGCACGCTCTGGTCGGTGGTGGTCCTGCCGGCACTGATCAGCTGATCAAGACGCTGGTCGCAGTAGCGGGCGAAGTTGGTTCCGGACTTCACCGCCGCGCAGGCGAACTGCGGGCTGAGAAAGTTATCGGGGTCGCCGTTGTCACCGGCCCAGCCCATGAACAGCAGGTCATGTTCGCCGGCTTTGGCGCGGCGGATCAGCTCGCCCCATTCAATCACGCGGATCTCGGCCTTGATGCCGACCTTGGCCAGGTCGGCCTGCAGCAACTGCGCACCAAGGCTCGGGTTAGGGTTGAGCAGGCTGCCTTGCGGGCGGGTCCAGATGGTGGTGCTGAAGCCGTCTTTGAGGCCGGCCTTGCCCAACAGCGCCTTGGCTTTATCGATGTCGGTCGGGTAACCCGGCAAGTCTTTGGCATAGCTCCAGGTATTGGGCGGGAAGGGGCCGTTGGCGGCAACCGCGGTGTCTTCGAACACCGCTTTGAGGTAGCTGGCCTTATCGAACGCCAGATTGATCGCCTGGCGCACTTCCGGCTTGTCCAGGGGCGGGTGCTGGCTGTTGATGGCGACGAAGGCGGTCATGAAGGCTTCAGTCTTTTCCACCTTCAGTGCCGGATCCGCGCTGGCGGCGGCGATATCCAGTGGCTTGGGCGACAGGGCGATCTGGCACTCATTGCGCTTGAGCTTTTGCAGGCGCACGTTGGCGTCCGGGGTAATGGCGAAGATCAGCGGATCAACAGCAGGCTTGCCGGCAAAGTAGTCCGGGTTGGCCCGGTAACGGATCACTGCGTCTTTCTGGAAGCGGTTGAATACAAACGGGCCGGTACCGATCGGCTGGCTGTTGAGCTTTTCCGGGGTGCCAGCCTTGAGCAGTTGATCGGCATATTCGGCTGAATAGATCGAGGCGAAACCCATGCTCAGGGTGGCCAGGAAGGTGGCATCCGGGTGGTCCAGGGTGAAGCGTACGGTCAGCGGGTCAACAGCCTCAATCTGCTTGATCAGGCTCGGCAGCTGCAGCGATTGGGCATGTGGATAGCCGCTCTGGGCGATCTTGTGCCACGAGTGAGCGGGGTAGAGCATGCGCTGGAAGCTGAACAGGACATCGTCGGCGTCCAGGCTGCGGCTGGGCTTGAAGTAAGCAGTACTGTGGAACTTCACCTCGGGGTGCAACTTGAGTTCGTAGATCAGGCCATCGGGCGAAACCGTCCAGCTGTCCGCCAGGCTTGGCACCACCTGGCCTTTTGCGGCGTCGAATTCGACCAGGCGATTCATCAACACGTCGGCGGAGGCGTTGGTGGTGGTCAGCGAGTTGTACTGAACCACATCGAAGCCTTCGGGGCTGGCTTCGGTGCACACACTCAGCGCGGCCGCCTGGGCGAGTGCCGGGCCGAGCAGGATGGCGAACAACAGGGGTAAAGTGGCAACGCGCATGGGGATTCCTTGGCTGATCGATGGCCCATCTGCCAGTGCAGTCTGGAAAAGTCCTACCCTAGTGCGCCACGTCCTAAATGGCCATAGCCTTTTTTACCAATCGTGCGACGAGTGGTCGACACCTTGCCAGGCCAGTCGTTATGCTGCTCCGGCGTGTCGCCCAGCAAGGCAAAGTACATCTTCTGTTGTTGTGCTCTGGTCTTTCTGGTATAAAGCAGCGCTCTTTTCTAGGGGCTCGGCTTGTCGCATCTGCTGATTGAGTCGATAAGACCCTGAAGAAACACGGCGCCTAGCGCCAAAGACTGAGAGATTAAGCGGCCAACCCATGCCGGGTTGGGCATGTGGTTTTAGAGGGCTGAGGCATGTCGAGAGTCTGTCAAGTTACCGGTAAGGGTCCGGTAACCGGGAATAACATTTCCCACGCAAACAACAAAACCCGTCGTCGTTTCCTGCCGAACCTGCAGCATCATCGCTTCTGGGTCGAGTCCGAGAAGCGTTTCGTGCGTCTGCGCGTATCTGCCAAAGGCATGCGCATCATCGACAAGCGCGGCATTGATGCCGTTCTGGTCGACATTCGCCGTAACGGCGCTAAGGTCTAAGGGAGAGAATCATGCGTGAATTGATCCGTCTGGTGTCGACCGCTAATACCGGCCACTTCTACACCACCGACAAGAACAAGCGCACCACTCCGGACAAAATCGAAATCAAAAAATTCGATCCGGTTGTTCGCAAGCACGTGATCTACAAGGAAGCCAAGATCAAGTAATTGATCCGGCTGACGAAAAAAGGGCCCGTATCTCACGATACGGGCCCTTTTTTTATGACTGTAGGAGCGGACTTGCCCCGCGATGCGATGTGGCTGACAGGCCGCAATCGCGGGGCAAGCCCGCTCCCACCGGTTTAAGCTTTCTGTTCGAACATCACGTAGATCTTGCGGCATGGCTCCAGCACTTCCCAGGTGCCCTTGAAGCCTGCCGGGATCACAAAGCGATCACCGGCGCGCAAGGTTTTCGCGCCGCCGTCTGCATCGCGCAGTACCGAAACGCCCTGAACGATCTCGCAGTACTCGTGTTCAGTGTAATTGACGGTCCACTGACCTACCGCGCCTTCCCAGACACCCGCAGCAAACTGACCACAAGGGCTGGAATAGTGGTTGTAAACCGCCTGTTCAGGATCGCCTTTGAGCACTTTCTCGGCCGCTGGGCGGTAGCGCTCAGCCTCGGTGAGGACTTGGGCGAAGTCGATGATCTGGTCAATGCGCATGGCTAGGTCTCTTGTTTGTTTAATAAAATGAACATCAGTAGGCGTTTGGTGCAATTATGTCAAATATATTGATAATTGGGTCGCCAGTGGTTTAGGGTGGCAGGTGCCTGTGTGCGTAGCTCGCCCAGCCAGAATTTTTGACAGTGCCCGTGCCCCCCTCGTGCGGCACTGCACCTTAACAAGAGGAGGAGTTTCGTATGACCACCCTGACTCGTGCGGATTGGGAACAGCGTGCCCAACAACTGAAGATCGAAGGCCGCGCTTTCATCAATGGTGAATACACCGCCGCCGTTTCCGGCGCGACGTTCGAATGCCTCAGCCCGGTCGACGGCCGTCTGCTGGCGCAAGTCGCCAGCTGTGATCTGGCCGATGCCCAGCGCGCCGTGGAAAACGCCCGCGCAACCTTCGCTTCCGGCGCCTGGTCGCGTCTGGCCCCGGCCAAGCGCAAGGCCACCATGATCCGTTTCGCTGCCTTGCTCAACGCGCATGTCGAAGAGCTGGCGCTGCTGGAAACCCTGGACATGGGCAAGCCGATCAACGATTCGCTGACCATCGACGTACCGGGTGCCGCCCAGGCCCTGAGCTGGAACGGTGAAGCAATCGACAAGATCTACGACGAAGTTGCCGCGACTCCTCACGACCAGTTGGGTCTGGTTACGCGTGAACCAGTGGGTGTGGTTGCCGCTATCGTGCCGTGGAACTTCCCGCTGCTGATGGCCTGCTGGAAACTCGGCCCGGCCCTGGCCACCGGTAACTCGGTGGTGCTCAAGCCTTCGGAAAAATCGCCACTGACCGCCATCCGTATTGCCCAGCTGGCGATTGAAGCCGGTATCCCGGCAGGCGTGCTCAACGTGCTGCCAGGCTATGGTCACACCGTCGGCAAGGCCCTGGCCCTGCACATGGATGTCGACACCCTGGTGTTCACCGGCTCGACCAAGATCGCCAAGCAACTGATGATCTACGCCGGCGAATCGAACATGAAACGTGTCTGGCTGGAAGCCGGTGGCAAGAGCCCGAACATCGTCTTCGCCGACGCCCCGGACCTCAATGCCGCCGCCGAAGCTGCCGCCAGTGCCATCGCCTTCAACCAGGGCGAAGTCTGCACCGCAGGTTCGCGTCTGCTGGTCGAGCGTTCGATCAAGGACAAGTTCCTGCCGTTGGTACTCGAAGCCCTCAAGGCCTGGAAACCTGGCAACCCGCTGGATCCGGCGACCACTGTCGGCGCGCTGGTCGATACTCAACAGATGAACACCGTGCTGTCGTACATCGAGGCAGGTCACAGTGACGGCGCCAAGCTGCTGGTCGGTGGCAAGCGTATCCTCGAAGAAACCGGTGGCACCTATGTCGAGCCGACCATTTTCGACGGTGTCAGCAATGCCATGCGTATTGCCCAGGAAGAAATCTTCGGCCCAGTGCTGTCGGTGATTACCTTCGACAGCGTTGAAGAAGCGATCAACATCGCCAACGACACTCCGTACGGCCTGGCCGCCGGTGTGTGGACTGCGGATATCTCCAAGGCCCACCTGACCGCCAAGGCGCTGCGTGCCGGTAGCGTCTGGGTCAACCAGTATGACGGTGGCGACATGACTGCCCCGTTCGGTGGCTTCAAGCAATCGGGTAACGGCCGTGACAAGTCGTTGCACGCGCTGGACAAGTACACCGAGCTGAAGGCGACCTGGATCAAGCTGTAACCGCAACCGCGCGATCCCGTTCACAGCCGGACCTTGCTCGAAGCAGGTCCGGCTGTGTTGTTTCTGCTGAACCACGACAGCCTGGGAGGCTGCAATGCGTTGGGGAACCTATTTCGCCGTGCTGACGGCGGTGCTCAGTGTCGGCCTGGCGCTGGGTGTGAGCATGCCGCTGGTATCCTTGCGCCTGGAAAGCTGGGGCTACGGCAGCTTTGCCATTGGCGTTATGGCGGCGATGCCGGCCATCGGCGTATTACTCGGGGCCAGTTTGTCCAGCCGGCTTGCCGCTCGCTTTGGCACGCCGGGGCTGATGCGTCTGTGTCTGTGGGCGGGCGCATTATCTATCGGTCTGCTGGCGCTGTTGCCCAGCTACCCGTTGTGGCTGGTGCTGCGCCTGCTGATCGGCATGATCCTGACCATTGTCTTCATCCTTGGCGAAAGCTGGATCAACCAGTTGGTGGTCGAGCAATGGCGTGGGCGGCTGGTGGCCCTGTACGGCAGCAGTTATGCCTTGAGTCAGTTGGCCGGGCCGTTGCTGCTGGGGGTGTTGGGCTCGGAAGATGACCTCGGCTTCTGGATCGGTGCCGGCTTGCTGCTGTTGGCGCCGCTGGTGCTGTTGGGGCGTGACGGCGCACCGAGCGCAGAAGCGTGCAGCGTGACGCTGCTTGATCTGATCGGTTTCTGTCGGCGTTTGCCGGTCATTGCCTGGGCGATTGCGTTGTTCGCCGCGTTCGAGGCGATGATCCTGACCTTGTTGCCGGTGTATTGCCTGCAGCAGGGGTTTAGTACCGAAGTGGCCCTGTTCATGGTCAGCACGGTGGTGGTGGGCGATGCGCTGTTGCAACTGCCGATCGGTGCTCTGGCTGACCGCATGTCGCGGCGTACGCTGTTCAGCGGTTGTGCGCTGACCCTGTTGCTGTCGAGCCTGGCGATTCCGCTGATGCTGCAAACCTGGGCGATCTGGCCGCTGTGGGTGTTGTTCGGCGCCAGTGCCGGTGGTTTGTTCACCTTGTCGCTGGTATTGATCGGTGAACGTTACCGCGATGATGCGCTGGTGCGGGCCAACGCCCATGTGGCGCAGCTCTGGGGTATCGGCTGCCTGATCGGGCCGCTGGTTGCAGGCGCCGGCAGCCAGTGGGTAAGTGGCCATGCCTTGCCGCTGTTGATGGCAGCCGGTGCTGCCGGACTGGTATTGCTTGCGCGCCGACCTAATGCCTTCGAGCCCGCGCCGGTCTAGAGCATCCGTTCCAGGCCGACGGCCTTGCTGATCCAGGCATTGAAGCGGCGCCAAAGGCCACCGGGTTCGGTGGTCAGGGTGTGCAGGTGGTGATTGTCTTCGGTCACCCAGACCAGCTCACCATTGACCAGTTGCGGCTGGTAGCTCAGCGCCGGGGCCATGCCCTGGACCGCCAGGTCGCGGGTGTACTCGGCAAGCTCGGGGCTATCGACCAGAACGCCGACCTCGGTGTTCCACAGCACCGAGCGTGGGTCGAAGTTGAACGAGCCGATGAAGGTCTTGCGCCGATCGAAGATGATCGCTTTGCTGTGCAGGCTGGAGTCGGAGCTGCCGTAGATGTGCAGGGCACGCTTGGAGCTGGGGTCGCCCGGCTGGCGCCGCAACTCATATAGATGCACGCCATGCTCCAGCAGCGCCCGTCGATAGGGCGCATAACCACCATGCACTGCGGGTACGTCGGTGGCTTCTAGTGAGTTGGTCAGCAGTTTGACCGAGACACCGGCATCGGCGCGGCTGGTCAGGTACAGCAGGCCGGGTTCGCCCGGGACGAAATAGGCCGAGATCAGAATCAGCTCGTGCTGGACGTTGTTCATGTCCGGGGCCAGTTGGTGCGTCATCAGCAATTGTGGGTCAGGTTCATCGCGGGCCAGGACCTTGTTCGGCGCATCCCATAGCGCCTGGTTGTGGGCCCAGATCAGTTCATTGCGCCAGATACCCAGACGCGGGTTGGTCTGGTAGGACATCAGGCGGTCGTAGAGCGCCTTGCGCTCAACCCGCGCCTCGGCCAATGAAGCTTCCAGGCGCTGACGGCTGGCGCGCAGATCGTCGGCATCCGGTTGGGTCATGAGGAAGTCGCCGATCGGCCGGCTCAGTGCACTGTTCCAGTATTGATCGAAGCTGTGGCCCAGTTGCTCGGCGACCGGGCCAACGCCCAGCAGGTCGATGTCGGTGAAGTTGAGGTTGGGCTCGGCGTCGAAGTATTCATCACCCAGGTTGCGGCCACCGACGATGGCCATGCTGCTGTCCACCAGCCATAGCTTGTTGTGCATGCGCCGGTGTTGCAGGTTGAGGTTGAACAGGCGGCCTACGGCGCGGGTTACGCCGGTGCTGCGGCCCAGGTGCAGCGGATTGAACACGCGGATATGGATGTTCGGGTGAGCGGCGAGGGTGGCCATCTTGTCGTCGATGCCATCGCTGGTAGTGTCATCGAGCAGGATGCGTACACGTACGCCGCGGTCGGCAGCTTGCAGCAGCTCATGCACCAGGGCGCGGGTACTAAGGCCGTCATGGACGATGTAGTACTGCAGGTCGATGCTCGACTGGGCGTTACGGATAAGCTCGGCCCGTGCGCGAAACGCTTCATTGCTGTTGGGCAGCAGGCGGAAACCGGAGCGCCCTTCATAGGCGCAGGCCTGGCGCTGCACCGAGCGACCGAATGCCGAATCGCTGGCCGGCAGCGCCTGAGTGACTTCCCGAGGCTGACTGACACTGGCGCATCCACCCAGACCAAGCGTCAGCGACAGCAGCAGGGGCAGCGCACGCGGGCTTCTCAAGGCAATCAGTCCTTCATGACAGGGGTTTATGGATATCGACCGCGAACGGCGGCGGAAAGTTACCCGTCGCTTTCGGCTTCGGCCAGTAGACGAATGGCGGTCTCGCCAACCTTGCGAACTGCCGCTTCGATCTCGGCGGTAGGGCGGGCGGCGAAATTCATTCGCAGGCAGTTACGGTACTTGCCCGAGGCGGAAAAAATACTGCCCACGGCAATCTGTACGCCTTGCCCAAGTAAAGCCCGGTTCAGACGCAGGGTGTCGAAACTTTCCGGCAATTCTATCCACAGCATGAAGCCGCCCTGAGGCCGGCTGGCGCGGGTGCCTGGCGGAAAGTAACGCGTGACCCAGTCGCTCATCTGGTCGCGTGCGCGCTGGTACTGGCTACGCATGCGCCGTACGTGCGGCTGGTAGTGGCCGGCTTCGATGAAGTCGGCGATGGCCAATTGCGGTTGGGTCGCGGTGCAGCCGGTGCTGATGTATTTCATGTGCAGCACCCGCTCCAGGTAGCGGCCGGGGGCGACCCAGCCGATGCGCAGCCCTGGGGCCAGGGTCTTGGAGAATGAACTGCAGAGCAGCACCCGGCCGTCTTCGTCGAACGACTTGATGGTGCGCGGGCGTGGGTAGGTGTAGGCCAGATCGCCATACACGTCGTCTTCGAGGATCGCCACGTCGAAACGCTGGGCCAGGGTCAGCAAGGCCTTCTTGCGGGCCTCGGGCATGATGTAGCCCAGCGGGTTGTTGCAGCTCGGGGTGATCTGGATGAGCTTGATCGGCCACTGCTCCAGGGCCAGTTCCAGGGCTTCTAGGCTGATGCCGGTGAGCGGATCGGTGGGAATCTCCAGGGCTTTCATGCCCAGGCCCTTGAGGGTTTGCATGGCGCCGTGAAAGCTCGGCGAGTCCACTGCGACGATATCGCCGGGTTGGCACACCGCGCGGATACTGGTCGACAGCGCCTCATGGCAACCGGTGGTGACCACCAGATCGGCCGGGCCGAGGGTGCAGCCGGAGTCGAGCATCAGGCGGGCGATCTGTTCGCGCAGGGCCAGGGTGCCGGAGATGTTGTCGTAGTAGAGCCCGGGCATGTCCTGGCGACGGCTGAGTTGGGCCAGGCTGCGCAGCAGGGGCTTGAGGGTCGGGCTGTCGACATCGGGCATGCCGCGGCCGAGTTGCACCACATCCTTGTTCGGTACGCTGCGGATCAGCTCGATGACCTGTTCCCATTGGGAAATTTCCACCGGTCGTTGCGCTGGTCGGCTGACGGCGGGCAACGCTGGCAGGCTACGGTCGGTGGGGACGAAGTAACCGGACTTGGGCCGCGGCGCCGCCAGGCCATGGTCTTCCAGCAGGCGATAGGCCTGCTGCACTGTGCTCAGGCTGACACCATGCTCCACGCTCAATGCACGTACAGACGGCAAGCGATCGCCAGGGCGATACAGGCCTTGCTCGATGCGGGCGCTGAGCAGCTCGGCAAGGTTGACATAGAGGGTCACGGCATACTCCTGCAGCAGGCGCTGGCTGGCTACCAATACAGATGACGAAAAAATACAGCATTCAGTGCGAATGCTGCCAATTCTGTATGGAAATAATAACTGAGTTTTGAATCTGTAATGCTTTTGCTCAAGCGCGCAAGCTCTTCCTACGGTTATCCAGCCCTGGAGGGTTCAAGCAATGAGCGGTATGAGCGATGTGCGCCTGAAATTGCACGCTGAGGAACTGAGCCGTGAACAGCGTCGGCAGCTGTTCAATGTCCCGGCCGGTCTCGGGCCCTGGGGGTTGATGGTGCACCGTTGGTACAGCCGTCGCGCCTTGCTGGAGCTGACACCCGAGCAACTGCTGGATGTTGGCCTGACTGCGGAGCAGGCGCGCGAGGAAGGGCTCAAGCCCTTTTGGCGTGGCTAGTCAGACCAGCTCTTTGAGCCGATGCCAGAGCATACCCAGGGCGAGCAGCGGTGAGCGCAGGTGCTTGCCACCAGGGAAGGTCATGTGCGGCACTTTGGCGAACAGGTCGAAGCGCCCGCTGTGCTGGCCGCTGATGGCCTCACCCAGCAGCTTGCCGGCCAGATGGGTGGCGTTGAGCCCGTGGCCGGAATAGGCCTGGGCAAAGTACACGTTCGGTTGGTCCGGCAAGCGACCAATCTGCGGCAGGCGATTGGCGCCGATGCCGATCATGCCGCCCCACTGGTAATCGATGCGTACATCGGCCAGTTGCGGGAACACCTTGAGCATCTTCGGCCGCATGTACGCGGCGATATCCTGCGGGTCACGCCCGGAATAGTGGCAGGCGCCGCCGAACAGCAAGCGGCGGTCAGCGGAAAGGCGGTAGTAATCCAGGGCCACGCGCTGGTCGCAGACCGCCATGTTCTGCGGCAGCAGTTCTCGCGCCTGCGCTTCGCTCAAGGGCTCGGTGGCGATGATATAGCTGCCGGCGGGCAGCACCTTGCCACCCAGGTCGGCATTCAGGTCATTGAGGTAGGCATTGCAACCCAGTACCAGGGTGCTGGCCTGCACCGAACCCTGTGCAGTATGTACCCGTACCTGCGCGCCATAGTCGATGCGGGTGACCGCCGATTGTTCGAACAGGCGTACTCCCAGCTTGTTGGCTACCGCAGCTTCGCCCAAGGCCAGGTTCAGCGGGTGCAGATGACCTGAGCCCATATCGATCAGGCCGCCAACGTAGCGGTCCGAGCCCACTACCGTGCGCATCTGATCAGGTTGCACCAGGCGCAGTTCGTGGCGATAGCCGAGGCTGCGCAGCTCTTCGGCATCTTCGGCAAAGCCCTGCAGGTCTTTGGCTTTGTTCGCCAGATCGCAGTAACCCCAGGTCAGGTCGCAGCTGATCGCGTGACGTTCAATGCGCTGGCGGACGATATCCACCGCCTCCAGGCCCATCAGTTTCAGCTCGCGCACGCCGTCGTTGCCCAGTACTGACGTGAACTGATCAAGGCCGTGGCCGACGCCGCGAATCAACTGGCCGCCGTTGCGCCCGCTGGCGCCCCAGCCGATCTTGCGGGCCTCAAGAA
Organism: Pseudomonas sp. GZD-222; assembly: GCF_049310525.1. Taxonomy (NCBI): domain Bacteria; kingdom Pseudomonadati; phylum Pseudomonadota; class Gammaproteobacteria; order Pseudomonadales; family Pseudomonadaceae; genus Pseudomonas; species Pseudomonas sp. GZD-222. Next base: position 7,496 of record NZ_JBMOWO010000045.1, on the reverse strand, counting down.
GGATCACATTGAGGCCGCGCTCGGCCAGCTCGATCGCGGTGTTCAGCCCGGAAAAACCTCCGCCGACCACACAGACGTCGCAGCTCAGTTCGCCCAGCAGCGGCGGATATTCCGGCTGCGGCAAGCTGCTGGCAGCGTAGTAGGAAGCGACGTGAGAAGCGGGTGATTGAACAGGGGCGCTCATGGATGAGTCCTGGTTTTAAGTGTTTGGAAAAATTGACGCAGGATAAGCTGCACTTTCGGCACCGGGCAACCATGGGGCAAAATAGCGCCACACCCTTTGTTCGCCGCAGGTCGCCATGAGTTGCAACAGCCACAAGATCCGTTTCCTGCGCGATCAGATCCCGTCGTTCGCCTGTGTCCCCGGTTGCCATGATTGTTGTGGGCCGGTAACTACGTCCACGGAAGAAATGGCCCGCCTGCCGCGTAAAAGTGCAGCCGAGCAGGAAGCCGCCCTGGCCGAACTGAACTGTGTGCATCTGGGGCCGGATGGCTGCACGGTGTACGAAGAGCGGCCGCTGATCTGCCGGCTGTTCGGTACCACCCCACGCTTACCATGCCCCAACGGCCGCGGCCCGGCTGAAATGATCGATCCCCAGGCCGAGAAGCTGGTGCACCAGTACATCGCCAGCACCCGTCAGGTGCTGGTCTGAACCTCAGTCCGGAATCGGCAGGTTGAGGCTCTCTTTGACCTCTTCCATGACAATGTAACTCTTCGACTCGCGCACATGTGGCAGCTTCAGCAGGATGTCGCCGAGCAGCTTGCGGTAAGAAGCCATCTCCGAAATCCGCGCCTTGACCAGGTAATCGAAGTCGCCCGAGACCAGGTGGCATTCCAGTACGTGAGGCAGTTTCAGCACCGCGCGGCGGAACTCTTCGAAGGTATCCCCCGACTTGTAGTCCAGGCTTATCTCGACGAACACCAGCAGGCTGCCCTTGAGGTGCTGCGGGTTGAGCCGGGCGTTGTAGCCCATGATGATCCCTTCGCGCTCCAGGCGCCGGACCCGTTCGGTGCAGGGTGTGGTCGACAGGCCGACCTTTTCGCCCAGTTCAGTGAACGAGATTCGTCCATCTGCCTGCAGGATCCGCAGGATGTTGCGGTCGATCTTATCCAGTTCACGTTTGCTTTGGTGCTGGGTTCTCATAGTGGATGCCCCTCCGTAAAAGCCAACCTTGCCGAGAATTCTCGCCAAATATAGGCTTTTATACAGTGAAAAGCACTGGTCATACCTTCCTATACTGCGCGCATCTATGCCATTAACAACAAATGTCAGCGGTACGCTGCGTCGAGGGTAATCAACATGCGAGTTCTGGTACTTGGTAGCGGTGTAATCGGAACCGTCAGTGCCTACTATCTGGCACGGCAGGGTTTTGAAGTCGTCGTGGTCGACCGTCAACCGGCGGTCGCCATGGAAACCAGCTTTGCCAACGCCGGCCAGGTCTCGCCAGGCTACGCCTCGCCCTGGGCTGCGCCGGGCGTGCCGCTCAAGGCCATCAAGTGGCTGCTCGAGCGCCATGCACCCCTGGCAATCAAAGCCACTGCTGACATCGACCAGTACCTGTGGATGGCGCAAATGCTGCGCAACTGCACCGCCAACCGCTATGCCGTGAACAAAGAGCGCATGGTCCGTCTGTCCGAGTACAGCCGCGACTGCCTCGACGAGCTGCGCGCCGAAACCGGTATCGCCTACGAAGGTCGCAGCCTGGGCACCACCCAGTTGTTCCGTACCCAGGCGCAACTGGACAACGCCGCCAAGGACATCGCCGTGCTTGAGCAGTCCGGCGTGCCTTATGAACTGCTCGACCGTGAAGGCATTGCCCGCGTCGAGCCGGCCCTGGCCAATGTCACCGACATCCTCGCCGGCGCCCTGCGTCTGCCGAATGACCAGACCGGCGACTGCCAGCTGTTCACCACCCGCCTGGCGGAAATGGCCATCAAGCTTGGTGTCGAGTTCCGCTTCGGTCAGGACATTCAGCGCCTGGACTACGCCGGCGACCGCATCAATGGCGTGTGGATCGACGGCAAGCTGGAAACCGCCGACCGCTACGTGCTGGCGCTGGGCAGCTACTCGCCGCAATTGCTCAAGCCGCTGGGCATCAAGGCCCCGGTCTATCCGCTCAAGGGTTACTCGCTGACCGTGCCGATCACCGATCCGGCCATGGCCCCGACCTCGACCATTCTCGACGAGACCTACAAGGTCGCGATCACCCGTTTCGACAACCGGATCCGCGTTGGCGGCATGGCTGAGATTGCCGGTTTTGACCTGTCGCTGAACCCGCGTCGCCGCGAAACCCTGGAGATGATCGTCAACGATCTTTATCCTCGTGGCGGCGACCTGAGCCAGGCCAGTTTCTGGACCGGCCTGCGTCCGACCACTCCGGACGGTACGCCGATCGTAGGTGCAACGCCGTTCCGCAACCTGTTCCTCAATACCGGTCACGGTACACTGGGTTGGACCATGGCTTGCGGTTCCGGCCGCTTGCTGGCCGATCTGATCGCGCGCAAAAAGCCGCAGATCAGCGCCGAAGGTCTCGATATTTCTCGCTACGGAAAACACCAGGAGTCTGCAAAACATGTCAGTCCAGCGCCAGCTCACCAATGAGCGCATGAGTCAGATCGTTACCCACAATGGCACCGTCTATCTGGCGGGCCAGGTGGGCGACGACATGAACGCCGGGATTGAGCAGCAGACCCGTGAAACTCTGGCCAACATCGAACGTCTGCTGGATCTGGCGGGCACCGACAAGAGCCGTTTGCTCTCGGTGACCATCTATCTGAAGGATATCGATGCGCACTTCCAGGGCATGAACAGTGTCTGGGACAGCTGGCTGCCAAAGGGTGTCGCGCCTGCTCGCGCCACCGTTGAAGCCAAGCTGTGCGAGCCGGAAATCCTCGTAGAACTCTCGGTAGTGGCTGCACTGCCGTAAGCGCAATTCCTCACCCGGTGCCGCTGGCGGCCCACAAGCTGCAGTTGAGCACCGGGCTTTTTACTCTAACCAGACTGCCCAGAAGGCTGCCGTCATGCGTCCTGCCCGTGCCCTGATCGATCTTCAAGCCCTGCGTCACAACTATCAACTTGCCCGCGAACTGACCGGTGCCAAAGCCCTGGCTGTGATCAAGGCCGATGCCTATGGTCACGGTGCCGTGCGCTGTGCCCTGGCGCTGGAGCAGCAAGCCGATGGTTTTGCCGTAGCTTGCATCGAAGAGGCGCTGGAGCTGCGCGCGGCCGGGATCAAGTCACCGGTGTTGCTGCTTGAAGGTTTCTTCGAAGCCAGCGAGCTGGAACTGATCGCCCAGCATGACCTGTGGTGTGTGGTGCACTCGCTGTGGCAGCTGGAAGCGATCGAGCAGGCGCGCCTGAGCACGCCGATCACCGTCTGGCTCAAGCTCGACAGCGGCATGCATCGGGTAGGCCTGCACCCCAAGGATTACCAGGCGGCTTATCAGCGCCTGTTGGCCAGTGGCAAGGTCACCCGCATCGTATTGATGAGCCACTTCGCTCGCGCCGATGAACTCGACAGCGCTGCCAGCAGCGATCAGGTCGCGGTGTTTCAGGCCGCTCGCCAGGGCTTGAGTGCTGAAGTCAGCCTGCGCAACTCGCCTGCTGTCCTGGGTTGGCCGAACATTCCCAGTGACTGGGTGCGTCCGGGCATCATGCTCTACGGCGCCACCCCGTTCGAAGTACCACAGGCCGAGGCGGCCCGCCTGCAACCGGTGATGACCCTGCAATCGCGGGTTATCAGCGTCCGCGAGCTGCCCGCTGGCGAACCGGTGGGTTACGGGGCCAAGTTCATCAGCCCGCGTCCGACCCGGGTCGGCGTGGTTGCCATGGGCTATGCCGACGGCTATCCACGCCAGGCACCGACCGGCACGCCGGTCATGGTCGCGGGTAAACGCAGTCAGTTGATCGGCCGCGTGTCCATGGACATGCTCTGCATTGATCTGACCGACGTACCGGAAGCCGGCATCGGCAGTCCGGTGGAGCTGTGGGGCAAGAATGTGCTGGTCAGCGATCTGGCCCAGCAGGCGGGAATGATTCCGTACCAGATACTCTGCAACCTCAAGCGCGTGCCCCTGGACTATATCGGCGATTGACACGCCAAAGCGGACGGGCTGCGGGTCGAAGTGTTGTAAATACTGAACGCTGTTGCGATGATATCGTTCAATTTCGACCCCACTCGTTCGTTTAGGAGTGCTACAGCATTGGACGTCGGTGAACGACTGCAAGCCATTCGCAAGCTCAAGGGCCTGTCCCAGCGTGAACTCGCCAAACGTGCGGGCGTCACCAACAGCACGATCTCGATGATCGAGAAGAACAGCGTCAGCCCTTCAATCAGCTCGTTGCGTAAAGTGCTGGGCGGTATTCCCATGTCCATGGTCGAGTTCTTCTCTGAAGAACTGCAGCCGGAAAACCCAACGCAGATCGTCTACAAAGCCCACGAGCTGATCGATATTTCCGACGGTGCGGTGACCATGAAGCTGGTCGGCAAGGCGCATCCGAGCCGGGCGATCGCGTTTCTCAACGAAGTCTATCCACCCGGTGCCGATACCGGCGAAGAGATGCTCACCCATGAGGGTGAAGAGACCGGCATTCTTCTCGAGGGGCGCCTGGAGCTGGTGGTCGGGTTGGAAACTTTTATCCTCGAAGCGGGCGACAGCTACTATTTTGAAAGTACCAAGCCGCACCGTTTCCGTAATCCGTACGATGAGCCAGCCCGGCTGATCAGTGCGGCGACCCCGGCTAACTTCTAAGGCGTACGGCACGCGGCGGATTGTCGCGGCTAAGACCCTTTGGACACTAGGGTTGTTTCGGTATGGCAGGGTTCCCGTTATACTTGCGCCGCCTGCGAAACCGTGGCCGCGGGCGTGACTAGCCACCATGAGGGTGTACGTGTGAATCTAATCAAGAAAATGCTGGCCGTACCAGCTGCCGTATTGGCCCTTTGGGCAGTCAGCGCAACAGCTGCGACCAACGACGATATCGCCAAGCGACTGGAACCGGTCGGCCAGGTGTGTGTACAAGGTCAGGAATGCAAGGGTATGGAAGTCGCTGCCTCCGCTGGCGGCGGTGGTGCCAAGACCCCGGACGAAATCATCGCCAAGCACTGCAACGCTTGCCACAGCACTGGGCTGCTCGGCGCGCCGAAGATCGGCGACACGGCTGCCTGGAAAGAGCGTGCTGACCACCAGGGTGGTCTGGACGGCATCCTGGCCAAGGCAATCACGGGCCTGAACGCCATGCCGCCGAAAGGCACCTGCGCCGACTGCTCGGATGACGACCTGATGGGCGCCATCAAGAAGATGTCCGGCCTGTAAGCCTGCGCTTCGCCAACAAAGCCCGCCATGTGCGGGCTTTGTCGTTTCTGTAGGAGCGGCTTGCCCCGCGATAGCAATCTTTCAGTTAACTCGCCTCGCGGGGCAAGCCCGCTCCCACCCACCCATCCAGGTGTGGACTGGGGAGTAAAGTCAGGCCATGCTCGGTCCAACCTGCAAGGATGACCGGGAGGCGCAGATGGCGCACAGCTGCTCGATCGAAAAGGCCGTAGACCAAGTGCTGGCGCGTTTGCCGGCGCACATTCACATGGGCCTGCCACTGGGCTTGGGCAAGCCCAATGCCTTCGTCAACGCGTTGTATGCGCGCATCCGCCAGTTGCCCGAGCGGCGTCTGACGATCTATACCGCACTCAGTCTCGGGCGGCCCGATCTGGGCGACGGCCTGCAACGGCGCTTCCTCGAACCCTTCATCGAGCGCGTGTTCGCCGACTATGAAGAACTCGAGTACCTGAGCGACCTGCGCAAGGACCGGCTGCCGGCCAACATCCGCGTCGAGCAGTTCTTCATGCAGCCCGGCAGCCTGTTGCACAGTGCCACGGCCCAGCAAGACTATGTCAGCAGCAACTACAGCCACGCCGCGCGGGATATCAATGCCAAGGGCCTGAACCTGGTGGCCCAGATCGTGGCCGAGGATCGGCAACACCCGGATCACTTGAGCCTGAGTTGCAACCCGGACATCACCCTCGACCTGTTGCCGATGATCCAGCGTCGCCGGGCTGCCGGGGAGACCATCCTCCTGCTCGGCCAGGTGCACGCCGAGCTGCCGTATATGCCAGGCGCCTCTGAGTTGCCTCGAGAGGATTTCGATTTACTGATCGATGCGGTCGAGCACAGGCGGCTGTTCTCGACGCCGAACATGCCGGTCACCACCCAGGATCACTTCATCGGCTTGCACGCCAGCACCTTGGTGCGTGACGGCGGCACCTTGCAGATCGGCATTGGTGCCATGGGCGATGCACTGACTGCTGCGCTCCTGGCCCGACAAGCCGAAAGTGAAGCCTACCAGGCGTTACTCGCAGACATGAATCTTCAGCCATGGCAGCAACTGATCGCCCGCGAAGGTGGCATCGAACCTTTTGCTCAAGGGCTGTATGGCTGCAGTGAGATGTTCGTCAACGGCCTGTTGGCGCTGCTGGATGCGGGCATCATCCGGCGCCCGGTTGAAGGCGGTGTGCTGGTGCATGGTGGCTTCTTCCTTGGCCCTCAGGCGTTCTATCAGCGCTTGCGCGACATGCCGCTGGAAGCCCGCAAGCGCATTGAGATGCGCGCTATCAGTTACATCAACGAGCTGTACGGCCAGGAGTCGCTCAAGCGCTCGCAGCGTCTCGATGCACGGTTCATCAACACGGTGTTCACCATGACCCTGATGGGCGCCGGGGTAGCGGACCAGCTTGAGAATGGACGCGTGCTCAGTGGTGTCGGCGGCCAATATAACTTCGTCGCCCAGGGTCATGCCCTGGAGGGCGCGCGTTCGATTCTGCTGCTGCGCAGCTGGCGCGAAGCGGGTGGTGAGGTCAGTTCCAACCTGGTCTGGAGTTACGGCCATTGCACCATTCCCCGGCACCTGCGTGATGTCGTCGTCACCGAATACGGCATCGCTGACCTGCGCGGACAGACCGATGCGGAGACCATCCGGCGCTTGTTGGCGATCAGCGATTCGCGCTTCCAGCCTGCGCTGATCGAGCAAGCGCAGAAAGCCGGCAAGTTGCCGCCCGGATTCAAGCTGGAGCCACGCTTTACCGACAACACAGCGCAACGCCTGCAGCGCTTGCGCGACGGCCATGCACCGTTGTTCCCCGAGTATCCGCTTGGCAGTGATTTCACCGACGAGGAGCGCGATCTGTTGCGGGCGTTGAACTGGCTCAAGAGCAAGTTCAAGTTGAGTGAGGTGTTGGAGCTGGGCAAGGCAGCGCTCGACGCACCGGCGCCCGAGGCTTATCCACAACAGCTGGCGCGCATGGGGCTGGCGCAGCCGCAGGGGTTCAAGGAGGAGCTGTATCAGCGGCTGTTGCTGGCGGGGTTGCAGGCTACAGCGTCGGCTTGAGAGCGCTATCGCGGGGCAAGTCGGGTCGCCGCACCGCGATCAAATGTTACTCGATGAAAGTAACCACGCCGTCTTTGAGCGACTTGACCCGGGCCAGCGATTCAACGCGGTAGCCCT
>NZ_JBMOWO010000044.1:0-82720 GCF_049310525.1 Pseudomonas sp. GZD-222 | reverse complement strand
CGGGTCGCCGCACCGCCGCCCCCACAGGGGCAGCACAATACCTGTGGGGGCGGCGGTGCGGCGACCCGACTTGCCCCGCGATCAAATGTTACTCGATGAAAGTAACCACGCCGTCTTTGAGCGACTTGACCCGGGCCAGCGATTCAACGCGGTAGCCCTGGCTGTCCAGTTCGGCACGGCCGCCCTGGAACGACTTCTCGATGACGATACCCAGACCGGCAACGGTAGCGCCCGCTTGCTTGATGATCGAGATCAGCGCCTGGGAGGCTTTGCCGTTGGCCAGGAAGTCGTCGATTACCAGCACGCGGTCGCTGCTGTTCAGATGGCGCGGGGAAATCGCCACGGTGTTTTCGGTCTGCTTGGTGAAGGAATACACCGAGGCGGTCAGCAGGTTCTCGGTCAGGGTCAGCGACTGGTGCTTACGCGCGAAAATCACCGGTACACCCAGCTTCAGGCCGGTCATCACTGCCGGGGCAATGCCCGAGGCTTCGATGGTGACGATCTTGGTGACGCCGGAGTCGGCGTATAGCCGGGCGAACTCGTCGCCAATCAGTTGCATCAGCGCAGGGTCGATCTGATGGTTGAGAAACGCATCGACTTTGAGAACCTGATCGGAAAGCACGATGCCTTCTTCGCGAATCTTCTGGTGCAGTGCTTCCACTGTGGTATTTCCTCGATGTAGCAAGAGTGGCTACGGCAGTGCGCCGCAGCAAAGGTTGATTATCTAACGTTTCAGCATGGCGCGGATATCGGCCAGTGCATTATTGCCGCGCGCCGCCTTCACTTCGGTGGGCGCATCGTCCAGGCCTTCCCAGGCCAGGTCGTCGTCGGGCAGCTCGTCAAGGAAGCGGCTCGGCGCGCAATCGATGATCTCGCCGTACTGCTTGCGCTTGGCGGCAAAGGTGAAGGCCAGGGTCTGGCGCGCGCGGGTAATGCCCACGTAGGCCAGACGCCGTTCTTCTTCAATGGTGTCGGCTTCGATGCTGGAGCGGTGCGGAAGGATCTCTTCCTCCATGCCCATGATGAACACGTACGGGAATTCCAGGCCCTTGGACGCATGCAGGGTCATCATCTGCACGCCCTCGGCGCCGTCTTCTTCTTCCTGCTGGCGTTCGAGCATGTCACGCAGGACCAGCTTGCCGATGGCTTCCTCGATGGTCATCTCACCGTCTTCGTCTTTCTCGAGGGTGTTTTTCAACGCCTCGATCAGGAACCAGACGTTACCCATGCGGAAGTCCGCGGCTTTGTCGCTGGAGCTGTTGGTGCGAATCCAGTTCTCGTAGTCGATGTCGGTGACCATGTTGCGCAGGGCCGCGATCGGGTCTTCCAGGGCAACCTGCTCACGGACATTGTCCATCCAACGCTTGAAGCGCTGCAGGCGGTCGGTGAAGCGACTGTCCAGATGCTCACCGAGGCCCAGCTCCTCGCTGGCGGCGTACATCGAGATCTTGCGTTCGGTGGCGTAGTTGCCGAGCTTTTCCAGGGTCGTCGAGCCGATTTCCCGGCGCGGTACGTTGATCACCCGCAGGTAGGCGTTGTCGTCATCCGGGTTAACCAGCAGGCGGAAGTAGGCCATCAGGTCCTTCACTTCCTGGCGTCCGAAGAAGCTGTTGCCACCGGACAGGCGATACGGCACCTGATGGTGCTGCAGCTTCAGCTCGATCAGCTTGGCCTGGTAGTTGCCGCGGTAAAGGATCGCGAAGTCACTGTAAGGACGGTCGGTGCGCAGGTGCAGGCTGAGGATTTCCATGGCCACCCGTTCGGCCTCGGATTCCTCGTTCTTGCAGCGGATCACGCGGATCTCGTCACCGTGGCCCATCTCACTCCACAGTTGCTTCTCGAACGCGTGCGGGTTGTTCGAGATCAGTACGTTGGCGCAGCGCAGGATGCGGCTGGTGGAGCGGTAGTTCTGCTCGAGCATCACCACCTTCAGCGACGGGTAATCGTCTTTGAGCAGCATCAGGTTTTCCGGGCGCGCGCCGCGCCAGGCGTAGATCGACTGGTCGTCGTCGCCGACCACGGTGAACTGATTGCGCGTGCCGATGAGCATTTTCACCAGCAGGTACTGACTGGCGTTGGTGTCCTGGTATTCGTCCACCAGCAGGTAGCGCACCTTGTTCTGCCACTTTTCGAGGATGTCGGCGTGTTCCTCGAACAGCTTCACCGGCAGCAGGATCAGGTCGTCGAAGTCCACCGCGTTGAACGCCTTGAGCGTGCGCTGGTAGTGGGCGTAGACGATGGCTGCGGTCTGCTCTTTGGGGTTGCGCGATTTTTCCAGGGCCTCGGGCGGCAGGATCAGGTCGTTCTTCCAGGCGCCGATCATGTTCTTGATCTCGTCGACGCCGTCGTCGCCCGAGTATTCCTTCTGCATGATGTCGGTCATCAAGGCTTTGACATCGGTCTCGTCGAAAATCGAGAAGCCCGGCTTGTAGCCCAGGCGTTGATGTTCCTTGCGGATGATGTTCAGGCCCAGGTTGTGGAAGGTCGACACGGTCAGGCCGCGCCCTTCGCCTTTGCGCAGCAGGGTGCCGACCCGCTCTTTCATCTCCCGCGCGGCCTTGTTGGTGAAGGTCATGGCCACGATGTACTGCGCACGGATGCCGCAGTTCTGGATCAGATGCGCGATTTTACGGGTGATCACGCTGGTTTTGCCGGAGCCGGCACCGGCGAGCACCAAAAGTGGGCCGCCGACGTAGTTCACGGCTTCTTGTTGCCGGGGATTGAGTCGGGACATGACGAGAACCGGGGACGCCTGAAAAATAGCCGCGCATTTTAGCAGGGGTAGAAAGATTCTGCCGCGACCGTCTGACAGTGTGACGTACCACTCGATCTAAATTTGCCGCTTTTGATACTTTCCCGCAGGATGCACGGCAGAAACCTGCGGGATGTCGGCAATGGAGTGGCGCGACTTTAAGTGAAAATCATTTTCACTAATGGTTTAGGATGAGCCTCTCGCTGCCCATTGTCATTTGACTGTGTCCACGTCCTAAGGAGCCAGCTTGTCTACGCCTGTCGAACCCTTGCGTTTGCTCTTGCTGGCTGACGAACCCGAATGGGCCGCGGCCTTGCGTGATTGCCTGGCGCCGCTGGCGGGCAGTGCGGTGATGTTGACCGCACCGAACTGGGACGCAGTCGACAGCCTGTTTGCCAATGATCGCAACGCAGTAGTGCTGGCTACCCCGCAGCTGCAACCGGCGCCCGGACGATGCATTCTGCCGATGGTGCTGTTGCTTGAGCAGGAGCCACAGGTGCCGCCGCCGGGCGTCAGCGACTGGCTGGTATTGGACCAGCTTGGTCCCGACACCTTGCGCCGCAGCTTGCGTCATGTGCGCGAGCGTGGCGTGCTGGAAGCCACCCTGCAGCGCCTGGCCGAGCAGGACCCGCTGACCGGTATCGCCAACCGCCAGGGCTTCCAGACCCTGCTGGCCGCGCGCCTGGCCGACAACGAGGGGCGCGGTGTAGCCCTCGGTCACCTCGACCTGGACAACTTTCGCCGTGCCAATGACGCGCTTGGCCATCAGGCCGGCGACCGCCTGATTTTGCAGGTAGTCGGGCGTCTGAAGAGTCAGCTTGAAGCGGGCGATCAGGTCGCGCGCCTGGGCAGCGATGAATTTGCCCTGCTGATCGACACCCGACGCGAGCCACAGCGCGCCGAGTGGATGGCCGAACGTATTACCGAAGCCCTGGCCGAGCCCTACTGGGTCGATGGCGAGAGCCTGCTGCTGGGTTGCAGCCTGGGTGTCGCCCATGCTCGCGCCCAGGGCGGTGCGGACCCGCTGATGTGGCACGCGCACATTGCCATGCAGCAGGCCAAGGGCACCCAAGGCTGCACCTTTCATATCTTCAACGAACGTATCAACCGCAACGCGCGCAGCCTCGCCGACCTGGAAAGCGAACTACGCCGCGCCTTGCGTCGCGATGAACTGGAGCTGCATTACCAGCCGCGGCTGGACATGGCCGACGGGCGCATTGTCGGCCTGGAGGCGCTGGTGCGCTGGCGTCATGCCGAGCGTGGCCTATTGCCGCCCAGCGAGTTCGTGCCCCTGGCCGAGCAGAGCGGGCTGATCGTGCCCTTGGGCTACTGGGTGATTTCCCGTGCCTTGCGCGATATGCAGGCCTTGCGCGAACAGGGCCTGGCGCCGCTGCACATGGCGGTGAACCTGTCGTTCCGGCAGTTTCAGGACAGCCAGCTACTGGCCACCCTGAGCCGGTTGATCATCGAGCATGGTGTCGATGCGCGCTGGCTGGAGTTCGAGCTCACCGAAACCGCGGTGATGCGTCGTAACGACCTGGTCGAGCAGACCATGGATGCCCTGGGGCGTCTGGGAGTGCGCTTTTCCCTCGATGACTTTGGCACCGGCTTTTCTTCCTTCGTCCATCTCAACAGCTTGCCGATCACCTTGCTCAAGGTCGATCGCAGTTTTGTCGGCGGTATGGAAAAGCGCGAAGAGAACCGCAAGCTGGTGCACGCCATGATCAACCTGGCGCACAACCTCAACCTCGAGGTGGTGGCCGAAGGCGTGGAAACCCCGGAGCAGATGGACCTGTTGCGCAGTTTCAACTGCGATCAGGTGCAGGGTTTCCTGATCAGCCGGCCGTTGCCGATTGATGAGTTGATGGCGTTTTTGCTCAGTGGCTCGGCGCGGCAGTTGTTGTTTTGGGGGCAAAAGCGTCGCGGGGCAAGCCCGCTCCCACCGGGGGGGCGGTGGGAGCGGGTTTGCCCCGCGATAGAGTCTTCAGATCGCAGAAGCAGTGGCCTTGTTCACCCCACCAGAGCGCCCCAACATCCGTTTCATTCGCCACTCGAACGCCAGGGTCAGGCTCACCGCCGCACAGGCCAGGCCCAGTGCCAGGCCCCACCAGACGCCAACCGCGCCCATACCGAGGGTGAAGGCCAGCAGCCAGGCCGCGGGAGCACCGATCACCCAGTAACAGAACAGGCCCACCAGGAAGGTAGTCTTGGCATCCTTGAGGCCACGGATCGAGCCCATGGCGATGGTCTGCACGCCGTCAAACAGCTCAAACCAGGCCGCGACCATCAACAGGCTCACGGCCAGCTGGATGATGTCGGCAAAGGCCGGGTCGCCGTGGTCAAGGAACAGCCCTACCAATGGGTCTGGCAGCAGCCAGAAGAGGATGGCGAACATCAGCATCATGGTTGCGCCGAAGCCGATCCCGACCCGCCCGGCATGCCGCGCGCCGAGCAGATTGCCCGCGCCGTAGTAAAGCCCGACGCGCATGGTCACTGCGTAGGACAGCCCGGCCGGGATCATGAACGCAGTAGAAACGATCTGCAGGGCAATCTGATGCGCCGCCAGTTCAGTGCTGCCGAGTACACCCATGCTCAGCGCGGCAAAGGCAAACAGGCCGACTTCCACGGTATAGGTTCCGCCAATCGGCAGACCCAGGCGCCAGAGTTCACGCAGGGCCGGCCATGACGGGCGGCTCAGGCCCTTGCGGATCGGGTAGGGCGCATAGGCCGGGTGCCAGCGGATGTACAGGGCCATGGCCACTGCCATGCAGTTGGCTACCACGGCGGTGACCAGGCCGATGCCGACCAGGCCCAGCTTCGGCAAGCCGAACATGCCCTCGATCAGCGCATAGTTGAGCAGGAAGTTGGCCACGGTGCCGACCAGGCTGATGACCATCACCGGTGTTGAACGGCCGATGGCGCTGGTAAAGCCACGCAGGGCCATGAAACTCAGGTAGCCGGGCAGGGCGAAGGGCAGTAACAGCAGGAACTGGGCGGCGGAGTCGACGTTTTCGGGGCTCTGGCCAAGCAGCAACAGCACCGGCTCCAGGTTCCACAGTGCCAGCGCCGCAACCAGGGCCATGACCCAGGCCAGCCAGAGTCCGGCCTGGGTCAGGCGGGTGGCGCCAACGATATCGCCGGCGCCCTTGCGAATCGCCACCAGGGTGCCGACGGCGGCGATTACCCCCAGGCAGAAAATCGATACGAACGAATAGCTCGCTGCGCCCAGTCCACCACCGGCCAGGGCCTGGGGGCTGATGCGGGCCATCATCAGGGTGTCGGTCAGCACCATCAGCATGTGGGCCAGCTGCGAGGCGATCAGAGGACCGGCCAGGCGCAACAGGGCCTTGAGTTCATGAGTGGGTGCGGCCTGCATTGAATCGTCCTTTTCTGACACTGCTGTGGGAAAGCGTGAAATTCTCATCCTTTATGCGGTTATTCGCAAAAGGATAATAACGATCGGTGGCATGACTAAAACTCATGCCAGTATGATGCTGTGCATTGCCCCGGGCCCCTGCGGAGGATTCGTTCATGTCCCGTCGTTTGCCGCCGTTGTATGCCTTGCGTGCCTTTGAAGCGGCCGCCCGGCACAGCTCCTTCACCCGCGCCGGGGATGAGTTATCAATCACCCAGAGCGCTGTCAGCCGGCATATCCGCACGCTGGAAGAGCATTTCGCCTGTCGTTTATTCGTGCGCAACGGCCGCAGTTTGCAGTTGAGTGAAGCGGCTCGGCTGTTGCTGCCCGGCGTGCGTGAAGGCTTTGCCGCACTGGAGCGCGCGTGCAACACGCTGCGCAGTGAGGACGACATCCTGCGCATGAAGGCGCCCTCGACTCTGACCATGCGCTGGCTGTTGGCGCGGCTCAGTCGTTTTCGTCATCTGCAGCCGGGCAATGAGGTGCAGCTAACCAGTGCCTGGATGGATGTCGACCATGTCGACTTCAACCACGAGCCCTTTGACTGCGCGGTATTGCTGGGTGATGGGCACTTTCCGCCGGACTGGGAAGTGTCGCGGCTGTTTTCCGAGCTGCTGATCCCGGTCGGCGCTCCCGACCTGCTGGCCGAAGGCCCTTGGGACGTCAAGCGCCTGGCCGGTATCGAACTGCTGCACCCGACACCGGACAAACGTGACTGGCGCAGCTGGCTGGCGCGCATGGGTCTGACGGACAAGGTCTCGCTCAAGGGCGGTCAGGTGTTCGATACCCTGGAGCTGGGCATGATCGCTGCTGCGCGGGGTTACGGTGTATCCATGGGCGATTTGTTGATGGTGGCCGAGGATGTGGCCCAGGGGCGTTTGAGCTTGCCCTGGCCGACAGCGGTGGCCAGTGGGCTGGACTATTACCTGGTGTGGCCGAAAACCCGTCCGGGCGGTGAGCGACTGCGGCGCTTGAGTGATTTTCTGCAGGGTGAGGCGGATGCGATGGACTTACCCAAGGTGGAAGTCCTCAGATAGCTATCGCGGGGCGAGCCCGCTCCCACAGAGGCTGAGATAACCCCGGTGGGAGCGGGCTTGCCCCGCGAAGAGGCCTTTACAGCCCCGGCAAATCCAGCGCCTTGGCACAGGCTTGCAACGACCGCTGCTGACTCTGCGCATACAGCTCCAGCTCATCCTGCACCGACTTGCCCAGCGCCTGTTCAAAGGCATCGCGGTTGGCATTGCTGCCGTATTCACTTTGCGCATCGTCACCCAGGTTGGACTGGAAGATTCCCGCTGCGCTCACTGGCAAAAAGTCTTCATACACCAGGGCTTCGAAATGCACATGCCCTGCGTCGATCAGGCCATTCAATGAAGTCGGACGCCCGGTGTCGCCACGTGCCGCCAGGCCGCGTTCGGTGGGGAAGTAGCGGAAATACGCCAGACCCTGCTCGCGCATCTGCGCGAGGTTATCCGGGAACGCCTGGAAGCTGTCCTTGAGCAGGCTCATATAGCGTTCAGCATTGGCTTCTGCCGGTACTCCGCCCAGCGCCTCGCGGGCGGTGTCGAGCAATTGGTCATAGAGCTGGCGCCCCTTCGGCGTCAGCGCTGCGCCACGCTGTTCGATTTCGCCGAAGCGCGCCGTGTGACTGCCGCCCGCAGCACCTTGCTGGCCACTGAAGGCGACCTTTTCCTGCAGGGCCTTGAAGCTGGTCTGACGCAGCAGGATCGGGTAGCGACGCGGCGGTGGTCCTTCGATCACAGCCTTGGGTGGAATGCCCTTGGCCGGCATGCCCGACTGGATCGCATCGATGTCCAGGGTGCGCGGGGTCAGGTGGTTGATGTGCGGGCCCTTGAAGGCCACCACATCGGCGATCAGGCGGTGTTGATCATGCAGCTGTTGATACTGCTCGGCAGTCACCGTGGCGTCGTGATGCCAGCGGAAAGTGTGCAACGCCTCGTCAACAAAGGTGCCGGCATCGTCGGCATTCAGGCCGCCATCCGCTTCGAACTGTTGAATCAGCTCGAGGGCGCGCGGGGTGAAGATCTGCCGCTTGGCGAGGATCTGCCGCGACAGCTCGCGCAAGGCCGGATTGTCGATCAGCTCCAGGCGCAGCAGCGAGGTGAAGACCCGGAACGGGCTGATGTGCAGCGATTGTTCGTGAATGGCACGGAACGCGGTGGAGTGCACCGGCACACCGGCCGAACTGAGGTCGTAGTAACCCACCGGCTGCATGCCCATTACCGCGAACAGGCGGGCAATGGTCGCCAGCTCTTCGGCGCTGCCAACACGGATGGCGCCGTGACGTTCCTGGTCCAGGCGCTCGATCTCGCCGGTCCAGCGCAGAGCCTGGGCCACTTCTGGCTGCTCGGCCATGACCTGCTGGTTGATTTCGCTCACCAGTGACAACAGGGTGCCGTACAGCGGCACTTCCTGTTTATACATGAGCGACATGGCGGCCGAGAACTGCGCGCGAATGCTGTCCGGGCTGACGAAATCTTGAGCGGGCATCGTAAGCTTCCTGGTGAAGTGGGCACCCCTACATGAAAGCGAGGAATGCACTGCTCCTGCAAGCGAAAAAAAGTCGATCAGTCATTCCGTTAATTCTTGATCCTTGGGTGCCAGTTCGGCGGCGACCCAATCGACCAGTGCGCGCACTTTCGGCACTTCCGCGGCGTGTTCGGCAAAGGCCAGAAAATGTGAGCCGTTGCTGCGCATACTGTGCTGCCAGGGCACGATCAATTTGCCTTCGGCCAGCTCCTGAGCCACCAGGTAACGCGGCACCAGGGCTACGCCACATCCGGACTGGGCGGCGCTCAGGCTCATATAGAAGGTGTCGAAGCGTGGCCCGTGATAGCTCTGGGCCGAATGCAAACCTTGTTCAAGGAACCACTCGTGCCAGGCCTCCGGGCGCGAAGTGCTTTGCAGCAGCACCAGTTCGGACAGTTCATTGGCGTCTTTGAGCGTGCGACCTTGCATCAGCTCCGGTGCGCACACCGGTACCACCTCTTCGCCGAACAGTTCTACACAGGTCGCCCCGGGCCAGGTGCCCTGGCCAAAGAAGAACACCACGTCAGCCTTGCCCTGCAACAAGGCAAAGGGCTCCATCTCGTTGCGGATATCCAGGTGGATGTTCGGGTGGCGCTTGCCGAAGCCTTTGAGGTGGGGAATCAACCAGCGCACGCCAAAACTCGGTTGAGTGGCTACCTTCAATACTTCAGTTTGTTCGCCATAGGAGAGGATGTAGCGGCTGGACATGTCGACCTGGGTGAGGATCTTGTTGACCTCGGCCAGGTAAAGCGCGCCTGCTGGTGTCAGTTGCAGACGGCGACGGATACGCAGGAACAGGTGATGACGCAGCATTTCTTCAAGCTGTGCGACCTGCTTGCTCACCGCGCTCTGGGTCAGGTGCAGTTCTTCGGCCGCGCGGGTGAAGCTCAGGTGCCGGGCGGCAGCCTCGAAACACTGCAGCGCGGCCATCGATGGCACCAGACGTTTGGACATAGCGGTCTCTAAGCAGGTAGATCATTACCTGGCGGAATGATATGCAGAATAAAGGTCGTTTGTTGCACCAGAGTGATCGGATTAATACTGATCCGGATCACTAATTCAACCACTCATCGCATGCAGGAGAAGAAAATGGTTGATGGACTGCTTGACCGCCTCGGTGTCCCGGCCAGTGCCTACACCCACGGCAACCATCCCGTTCACACCCCTATCGATGGCAGCGCGATTGCCTCGGTGCACCTGGAAAGCAAAGCCCAGGTTGTAGCCAAGATCGACACGGCCGAGCAAGCCTTCCAGGCCTGGCGCAACGTTCCGGCGCCGCGTCGCGGTGAGCTGATTCGTCTGTTCGGTGAAATCCTGCGGGAAAACAAGGCTGCGCTCGGCGAACTGGTTTCTGTCGAAGCCGGCAAGATCACCCAGGAAGGCCTGGGTGAAGTGCAGGAAATGATCGACATCTGCGACTTCGCCGTTGGCCTGTCGCGCCAGCTGTACGGCCTGACCATCGCCTCCGAGCGTCCTGGCCACCACATGCGTGAAACCTGGCACCCGCTGGGTGTGGTCGGGGTCATCAGCGCCTTCAACTTCCCGGTTGCAGTCTGGGCCTGGAACACCTCGCTGGCACTGGTCTGCGGCAACGCCGTGGTCTGGAAACCATCGGAGAAGACGCCACTGACCGCACTGGCCTGCCAGGCGCTGTTCGAGAAGGCCCTGAAAGCCTTTGGTGATGCACCGGAAGGCCTGAGCCAGCTGATCATCGGTGATCGCGAAGCCGGTGAAGCCCTGGTCGACGACCCGCGCGTACCGCTGGTCAGCGCCACCGGCAGCACGCGCATGGGCCGCGAAGTCGGTCCTCGGGTTGCCGCACGCTTTGGTCGCAGCATCCTCGAACTCGGTGGCAACAACGCCATGATCCTGGCGCCTAGCGCCGATCTGGACCTGGCCGTGCGCGGCATCCTGTTCAGCGCCGTCGGTACTGCCGGTCAGCGTTGCACCACCTTGCGCCGCCTGATCGTGCACCGCTCGATCAAGGACGAGGTAGTGGCGCGGGTCAAAGCCGCTTACGCCAAGGTGCGTATTGGCGATCCACGCCAAGACAACCTGGTCGGTCCGCTGATCGACAAGCTTTCCTTCAGCGCCATGCAAGACGCGCTGGCCCGTGCCCGCGACGAAGGCGGTCAGGTGTTTGGCGGTGAACGCCAGCTGCAGGAGCAATACCCGAACGCTTACTACGTGACTCCGGCCATTGCAGAAATGCCGGCCCAGAGCGCCGTGGTACGTCACGAGACCTTCGCACCGATCCTCTACGTGCTGGCCTATGACGACTTCGAAGAGGCCCTGCGCCTGAACAACGAAGTGCCACAAGGTCTGTCCTCGTGCATCTTCACCACTGACCTGCGTGAAGCCGAGCGCTTCCAGAGTGCGTCGGGCAGTGACTGCGGTATTGCCAACGTCAACATCGGCACCAGCGGTGCAGAAATTGGTGGTGCTTTCGGTGGCGAGAAAGAAACCGGTGGCGGCCGTGAGTCGGGTTCCGATTCGTGGAAAGCCTACATGCGTCGGCAGACCAATACGGTGAACTATTCGCGTGAGCTGCCGTTGGCTCAGGGGATTGTGTTCGACTGATTTTGGTAATCGCGGGGTGTAGGAGCGGATTTATCCGCGATGGACTGCGTAGCAGGCCCATCTTTTGGGGCCGCGCTGCGGCCCATCGCGGATGAATCCGCTCCTACAGGCGAATAACAAGAACAATGAAGGAAACCGGCCATGCCAGAGCTGCGTCAACAATGTCTGTGGGAACACGTAACCAGGCTCGCTACGCCGGTCGATAAGCTGGCCACCGAACTCAAGGCCGATGTCTGCGTCATTGGCGGCGGCATTACCGGGCTTAGCGCCGCACTTCACTTACTGGAAGCGGGCAAGTCGGTCGTGCTGCTGGAGGCCTGGAAAATCGGCCACGGCGGTTCCGGGCGCAACGTCGGGCTGGTCAACGCCGGTACCTGGATTCGTCCTGACGATGTCGAAGCCACCCTCGGCCAACAGCAAGGCAGTCGCCTGAACAAGGTGCTGGGCGAAGCACCGGCTGAAGTCTTCGCCACCATCAAACGCCTGGGCATCGAGTGCCAGGCACACAACACCGGCACCTTGCACATGGCGCATAACGCCACGGGTATTGCCGACCTCGAAGCGCGTCATGCGCAGTGGAGCCGTCGCGGTGCCGACGTCGAACTGCTGACCGGCGCTCGCTGCGAGGAGTATTGCGGTACCGACCAGATTTCCGCCGCGCTGCTCGATCGCCGCGCCGGCACCATCAACCCCATGGCCTATACCCAAGGCCTGGCCGCAGCGGTCACCCGCCTGGGTGGGCGGATCTTCCAGCAGTCCGCGGTCGAGGGCCTGGAGCGTGAAGGCAGTGGCTGGCGGGTTAAAACCGGCAATGGCGCGGTCAGTGCCGATAAGGTGGTGATCTCCACTGGTGCGTACACCGAAGGCGACTGGACCACGCTGCAGAAGCAATTCTTCCGCGGTTACTACTACCAGGTCGCGTCGGTGCCACTGCAGGGCGAAGCCGCCGACAGTGTGCTGCGCCATGGTCAGGGTTCCTGGGATACCCGCACGGTGCTGAGCAGCATTCGTCGTGACGATGAAGGCCGGCTATTGCTCGGCAGCATGGGCCGGGTCGATAACAAACCAGGCTGGTTCATCCGCAGTTGGGCCGACCGTATTCAGAACCACTACTTCCCGCAGTTGGGTAAGGTCGAGTGGGAAATGCACTGGACCGGCTGTATCGACTTTACCCCCGATCACCTGATGCGCCTGTTCGAACCCGCACCGGGTCTGGTCGCCGTCACCGGTTACAACGGCCGCGGCAACACTACCGGAACGGTGATCGGCAAGGCTTTCGCTCAGTTCCTGTTGCACGACACGCCGGATGTCCTGCCCATCTCGTTCTCGGCAATGAAACCTGTATTGGCCCCAGCGCTGCGTGCCGGCTTCTACGAAACCGGGTTCTCGCTGTATCACGCCGGACAATGTCTGCGCGTGGTGCTGTAGTCGCTACTTGTGCAGCCAGCTGAGAAAGCCGCCTTTCTTGATGACTGCCGGTTTCTGCTCCAGCAGCGACTGGCGGGTTTGCTGACGAACGCGTTGCAGCTTGATCAACGCCGTCTTGACCTCGCCGCGTTGCTCCAGGCAGCTGCGCACTTCGGCCTTGTCGATGCGGTAGAGGATGCAACTGGTCAAGGTACGGAACTGCGCGGTGGAGTCCTCCGTCTCCAGCAGGCCTTCCAGGCCAAGGACCTCGCCGGGCCCCATGCGCCCGGCCTCGAGCAGCCTGTCGCCGTCACAGATGCCTGCTGATACCACGCCGGTACCGATCACCAACAAGTAATCCGAGCTGTCACCTACCCCCAGGATCACCTGCTCAGGCAAGTATTCCACCGCCGTCATGCGCTGGCTGAGGCTGTCCTTTTCCTCACTGCTCAGTGAGCGGAAGATCCGCACATCTTCAAGCAAGGCGCGCTGGCGGCTCCAGGTTTGCGGCGTCAGGGTGTCGCTGTTCCACACCACACCCGCGGCTTCCAGGTGACGGTGGGCGAGGTCGAACATATGGTTGCGCACTTCAACTTTCTGGCCCATGGCGCTGACGAAACCACTCGCTTCGTACTCCACCGACTCCAGCGTCGAACTCTTGATCGTGGCTTTGGGCGCCGGGGTGGTGAGCAGCGAACGTGTTCCTTGCAGGGTTTTTTCCAGGGCATCGAGCACGCGCCGCGGGCGCACCTTGGCCGGGACCACGACGCTGATGGAAACGCCGTGCACATCGTTGGGCTGACTGAAATTGAGCAGCTTGGCCTTGGCCGCGACCGAGTTGGGGATCACCGCCATGCTGCCGTTGCCGGTGAGCAGGCGGGTGGCACGCCAGTCGATGTCGATCACCTTGCCTTCGGTACCGTCGATGCTGATTGAATCACCGATCTGGTAGGGACGAGTGGTGTTAAGGACGATGCCGGAGAACACATCGCTGAGCGTGCTCTGCAAGGCCAGACCGATGACGATCGCCATCACCCCGGACGTCGCCAGCAGGCCTTTGACCGGTAGCTGCAGGACATAAGCGGCTGCGGCAACAATGGCGATCAGAAAGATCACTGCCCCCAGCACATCCTGCAGCAGTCGCCCGGTATGGCCGCTGCGTGATCCCAGAATGACCCCGACCACCACCGTTATGGTCCGCGCTGCGAATAACCACCAACCGATTCCCAGCACAGTCGCGAGCAAGTTGCGCGGTACATCCTCGACCCAGGGCGCGGCTTGCAGCGGGCTGACCCCGGCACTGATCAGCACCCAGGTGAACAGCAGGAATACGCCCAGGCGCAAACCAATGCGCAAGGGGCGCCGGGTGACCGGAATCACCTGCCAGAGCAGAAGGTCGAGCGCGATCAGGCTAATGCTGATCAGCAGCGGGTAACTCTGGGCAAAGGCGAACATACCTGTCTCACGACGCTGGGATGTTGCTAGTAAAGAGCAGGTTGGCGGCAATTACTACTGGCGCGTGGCTTCAGAACATCACGTAGACACTGGCGCTGGTCTGGTCCAGGTCGATATCGCCAACTTCCAGCACTTCCTGCTCCAGGCGCACACCGATGTTACGGAATACATCCACCTCGACACCGAGACCGTAGGTCATGTCCAGGTCACTGCTGTCGCCCGCTACATCCTTGTCAGCGTCCCAGGCATGGACCCCGGCGCTGGCGAACATGCGTATGCGTTGACCGATCGGGAAACCGAGGTGAGCGGTGGCCTGCAGCGAATGGCCCTCGAAGTCGCCGTGGTCGCCGTCGAATTTGCCCAGGTCCACCCAGGCGCCTTCCAGTGCCAGGTACGGGTTCAGTCGGTAACCGACGAATGCCTTGTAGGCGGTGTCGTCGTCACTGAGTTGATGCTCGTCGGTTTCCACCCGGGTCAGGCCACCGCCCAGATACAGGCCACGGTCATCCGCCACGGCATTCAGAGAGGTGAAAACAAACAGAGCGGCAACAAGCGGTTTTGCGAATTTCATCGTTCGTCCAATGTGGTTGGGTTAATGGGGGGAGGGTCAGGCCGCTGGCTTTGGCTGGAACTCTCGGTCCAGGCGTTCGCGAATCAGCTGGGCAGCGGTATCCATCGCGGGATAGATGTCCTCAACGACAGGTGCCTGGTCTTGTCCGATGTTCCTGCCGCTGGCGCGGTCCACGGCGCGGCCCAGGGTTTCGCCGCTCAGGCTGTCGCTGACATCGCTCTGGAAGAACAGGTAGAGGGTTTCGTCGCGCACACCGGTGGCGTGCAGGGAGAGGCCAACCAGCATGCCGATGGGGATGTATTCGGTGACGTTAGGATCACGCGGGGTGCGTTCGATATCGGCAATCGATACCTGAAGTGCCAGCGCCCCTGAAGTGGGCTTATCGACCAAGCGATAACCTGCAGCAGTCAGCTGTTTTTCCAACTGGGTTCGAAAGTGCAGGCGAAGTTTGTCTGCATCGCCTGAAAACTTGGCAAGACGCGGATCGCTACTGTCGAATGAGATGGTTTTCGGCAAGTTGATAAAGATGGCCTTGTCGTGGTCTTTTGACATAGGCACATCTGATTTTTTCCAGGCAACCGTACCGTCATAGTGTTCGATGACGTGCAGTGGCGCGTTGGACTGTTGTTGTTCCGGCGTTATCGCAGTATCGATACTGGGCGCCATCGAGCAACCAAACAGGCTCATCGAGAGCAACAACAGCGCAAGTGTTTTAAAAGACATGGAAGTTCCTGTTGACGTCACGTTGAGGTGACCGACGTCTGCGCACTCTGGGCCGCGAGTGCGGAAAACAGGAATCAAAAATTGTTATTTGTGGCCTGTCGAAGCTGGCAGCGGCAGGTGCTGCTGCCAGGCGTCAGTTGTTCATGCACCTCATTCGGTCAAGCTCCAGGAAGTAGTAACACAGGGCATCGCTATCGGTAGGGATGATGACCAGACTGAGTATCGAGCCGAGCCTGAAGTACTGGCGTGCAAACAGCAGATCGGAATGACGGCTGACGTCGAACAGTTCCGTCTGGCTGCTGGCCTGGATATCTTCAATCTTGATTTTTACTCGCCAGCGCGAGGTGTCTACCAGTGAGGCACCGACGGCAACGTGGCGCTCTTTGTCTGCCAGTCGCTCAAGCACACTGATGACCGCGCTGGGTTCACTGATGGTGAGCGCCTCTTTGGACTCCATGGCATCTTGTCCAATGAAGTTGCGCCCCTCGGTTCGATAGGGCTGGCTATTAACGTAGGGGCGGGGCAGGGTGATTACCAGCATTATCAGGCAGGCCAGGAAAATAGCGGCGATAACCCACCAGTGGCGCGATACAACTCTATTGTTCTTCATTGTTCTGTTACGCATTTTTTTAACATGGTGATGAGCTGTTCATCTTGGAGGTGAAACTCAAGATTGAAAGTTCGCCCTGTTGCCCTGATGCACGATACATTCACGCGTGAACCCTTGCGGCTGATAAACACCTGGCCTTTGATGTTTTCTTCGGGTATGCCCAAAGCAAGTACATCAGATTTGAGTTTATTGACTTCTTGCTCGCTTTTGCCTACGGCCGAAATTGAAAGTTCGCCTTGTTTAATAACAGCAATATGTAATTCGCTTACAGGTTCATACCAGTTATAAAGTCGCCAGACGGAAAATAGTGCAAATACAGCTGCAGCCAGATAACCCAGGCGGACGGCCATTCCAATTCCCTGGTGTTTTTCAGGCGCGGGTGCAGGCGCAACGGTGTCCGTGATGCTTGCCTGCGATGGCTGCTCTACAGGCTGTTCTGCGGCTTCGGCTTGAATGCCCACATAATCGCTGTTGAAGCGGTAACCGCGGCGCGGCACGGTGATCACTATCTCGTGATCCTTGCCGTCGCCAAGGATGTTTCTGAGCATGAAAATGGACTGGTTGAGGCTGCCTGGCGAGACGACGCGGTCATCCCAGGCAAACTCCAGAATGGCCTCGCGCGAACAGATTGCCCCGGGTTCCAATAGCAGAAGTTCGAGTATTCTTGACTCCGCGCGTGCCAGGGTTAATTCCTCTGGGGTACCCTGTACTTTGCTGATGGTTATCTTGCAGTGCTCGGAATTGAATTCCACAAGGTCGCTGTTTTTTAGTCGAAAATTGTAGATCATCAAGCACTACGCGCGTTGTGGAATTCCTTACTATTATAGTGGTCGTTATCAGCTAAGCAAGTCGATGGAGGGCGCTTGCTATTGGCGGAGTGTATTAATAAAATATCGGGGACTATATATTTCAATGTTGAAATAATTGCTCATGCGGTAGTTGTCGGCCGGTACTGCAACGCTTCGGCAAGATGGGCGCGGGCAATGTCCCGGGCCTGCTCAAGATCGGCCAGTGTCCGGGCCACCTTCAGCAGCCGGTGTGCCGCACGCAGTGACAACATCAAGCGTTCACAGGCGGCCTCCAGCCAGTGCTGGTCGGCTGTGGATAACTCGCAATGAAGGCGCAAGCCCGGCAGATCGAGAAAGGCATTGGCACAGCCCTGGCGCTGTTGCTGGATTGCTCGCGCGGCAGCGACCTGGGCGGCGATGCTAGCGCTGCTTTCGCCATTGCTGCCTACGGGGCACAAGGCCGTGGCTTCACGGGCGACGGTCAAGTGCAGGTCGATGCGGTCCAACAGAGGGCCTGATAGCTTGTTGCGGTAACGCTGGATCTGATCGCTGCCACAGCGACAGCGCCCGGTGGGGTCGCCGAGATATCCACAGGGGCAGGGATTCATTGCCGCGACCAGTTGAAAGCGCGCCGGAAAGCGGATTTTATCTTTGGCCCGGGCGATGACGATTTCGCCGGACTCAAGTGGTTCACGCAGCACCTCCAGCACCCGTCGTTCAAATTCCGGCAATTCATCAAGAAACAGCACACCGTGATGGGCGAGGGTTATCTCGCCGGGTTGCGGACGGCTGCCGCCCCCCACCAGAGCCGCCCCGGAAGCCGAGTGATGAGGGTGTCTGAACGGGCGCTGCGGCCAACTGCTGAGCGGCACATGGCTGGCCACAGATTGAATCGCCGCCACTTCCAACGCCTCGCGTTCATCCAGCGGCGGCAGCAGTCCGGGCAAGCGGCTGGCGAGCAGGGTTTTGCCAGTGCCAGGTGGTCCACTGAACAGCAGATTGTGCGCCCCTGCTGCGGCAACCAGCAGGGCGCGTTTGGCCGCTTGCTGGCCCTGGACCTCATTCAGGTCGGGGTACGGACGGACCTGCAGTAGCAAGCCGTTGGCGGCGTAAGGGTTGATCGGCGTTTGCCCATTGAGGTGGGCCACCAGCTCCAGCAGATGCCCGACTGCGAACACCACCAAGCCTGATGCTAGGCAGGCCTCCTCGGCATTCTCTTGTGGCACTACCAGTGCTCGCCCTGCTTCTCGGGCCGCCAAGGCCGCCGGCAGCACGCCTTGTACCGGGCGTATGGCCCCGGATAGCGCGAGCTCGCCGAGGCATTCCACTTCACTCAGTGCCGAGACCGGAAACTGGCCATTGGCGGCGAGAATCCCCAAGGCAATTGCCAGGTCGAAGCGCCCGCCATCTTTAGGCAAGTCTGCTGGCGCGAGGTTGAGGGTGATACGTCGCGCTGGAAACTCCAGGCCCGAATTGAGGATCGCGCTGCGCACCCGGTCTTTGCTCTCTTTCACCGTAGCTTCCGGCAGGCCGACCAGTGTCAGTGCGGGAAGACCATTGGCCAGATGCGCTTCAACGCTGACCGCCGGGGCCGATACACCCACCTGGGCACGACTGTGGACAAGGGCGAGGGACATGAACGCTCCAGATCTATGCAGGGCCGCGTCCTGCGGCTTTGCAAGGATAGAGGGGCGAGGAGGGGGAGGGCGGGGAAGAGTAAGTCTGTTTTTTACAGGCTAACTTTCACTTGTAAGGGCAGCAGCAGGTGGGAGCGGGGGGGGGGGGGGGGGGGGGGGGGGGGGGGGGGGGGGGGGGGGGGGGGGGGGGGGGGGGGGGGAGGGAGGGGGTGCTTGCCCCGCGATGCGATGTGACTGAGCGTCTGCAATCGCGGGGCAAGCCCGCTCCCACCGGAGGTGGTGTTTTATTCGGCGGCGGGCGGATTCAGGCGCGCTTCCATTTCTGCAACCTTGGCTTCCAGCGCTTCAAGACGAGCGCGGGTGCGGGCCAATACCACCATCTGGCTGTCGAATTCTTCCCGGCTGACCAGTTCCAGTTTGCTGAACCCACTTTGCAGCAGGGCTTTGAACTGGCTTTCGAGTTCGGCACGAGGTTGCGAGGTGTCGCCGCTGAACAGACGCGAGGCTTGGTCGCTCAGGGCATCGAGAAAGGCTTTGGGCGCGAGCATGTTCGGCTATCCGCTGTATCCAAGAGGGGCGCCAGTGTAGCACGCAGTTTTACCTGCCTTGAGCTGCACGCTTTTTGCGCATCGCGGTGAATCGTCACGCACTGTAATTGTGCAGTGAAACGGTGCTGGCGACTGGCCAAGCATCGGTGATCAACGCAAGTGCCTGTAATTGGGAGATTTAGCGGATCTGGCAAGGTTTCTGCTAAGACCTTGGTGACCCATGCACTGATGCAGTCACCGTGACGAAGCGGGTGCAGGTGGAGCATCACGCGGTTTCGGTCGACGACGCGTTACAAAGCCAGGCGCTGCGCTTAGACTTGAGTCGGGTTTGTTTTCCTGGGGCAAGTCCACCAATTCGGGAGAGAGTTTCATGAAGCTAGTCACTGCCATCATCAAGCCGTTCAAGTTGGACGACGTGCGCGAGTCGCTGTCTGAAATCGGCGTGCAGGGTATTACTGTCACGGAAGTCAAAGGCTTCGGTCGGCAGAAGGGCCACACCGAGCTGTATCGCGGTGCTGAGTATGTGGTTGATTTCCTGCCCAAGGTGAAGATCGACGTCGCCATCGACGACAAGGATCTGGACCGGGTCATCGAAGCGATCACCAAGGCTGCCAACACCGGCAAGATCGGTGACGGGAAAATTTTCGTGGTCAATCTGGAGCAGGCGATTCGCATCCGTACCGGCGAAACCGATACCGACGCGATCTAAAAAAAGCCTCACCAAACCCCAACGCCCCAGGAGATAACAACATGACTCTGCGTCAATTCGCAGGGCTAGGAGCCCTTTTGTCCCTCGTAATGCCTGGCCTGGCCCTGGCAGAGGAGGCAGCCCCCGTACTCAACTCCGGCGACACCGCCTGGATGTTGACCGCTACAGCCCTGGTGCTGTTCATGACCATCCCCGGTCTTGCCCTGTTCTACGGCGGGATGGTGCGTTCCAAGAACGTACTCTCGGTAATGATGCAGTGCTTTGCGATCACCGGCCTGATCAGCGTTCTGTGGGTGGTTTACGGCTATAGCCTGGCGTTCGATACCACCGGTATGGAGCAAGGTGTAGTCAACTTCAATTCCTTCGTCGGTGGCCTGTCCAAAGCCTTCCTGGCTGGCGTGACGCCTGCGAGCCTGACCTCTTCGGCGGCGCTGTTCCCTGAAGCGGTATTCATCACCTTCCAGATGACCTTCGCGATCATCACCCCGGCGCTGATTGTCGGTGCCTTTGCCGAGCGCATGAAGTTTTCGGCAATGCTGATCTTCATGGCCATCTGGTTCACCCTGGTCTACGCGCCGATTGCGCATATGGTCTGGAGCGGCAACGGTGGCCTGATGTGGGACTGGGGCGTACTCGATTTCGCCGGCGGCACCGTGGTGCACATCAACGCCGGTATCGCAGGTCTGGTCGCCTGCCTGGTGCTGGGCAAGCGTAAAGGTTTCCCGACCACGCCGATGGCGCCGCACAACCTCGGTTACACCCTGATGGGCGCGGCCATGCTGTGGATCGGCTGGTTCGGTTTCAACGCCGGCTCCGCTGCGGCTGCCAATGGTACGGCGGGCATGGCCATGCTGGTGACCCAGATCGCTACGGCCGCCGCCGCCCTGGGCTGGATGTTCGCCGAATGGCTGACTCACGGTAAGCCGAGCGCTCTGGGCATCGCTTCCGGTGTGGTCGCAGGCCTGGTCGCCATCACCCCGGCTGCCGGCACGGTCGGCCCGATGGGCGCCCTGGTGATCGGCTTGGTGGCCGGTGTGATCTGCTACTTCTGCGCAACCAGCCTCAAGCGCAAGCTCGGCTACGACGACTCCCTGGACGCCTTCGGCGTGCACGGCATCGGCGGTATCGTCGGTGCGATCCTCACTGGCGTGTTCGCAGCCCCTGCACTGGGTGGCTTCGGCACCGTCGAAGACATCGGCGCACAAGTCTGGATTCAGGCCAAGGGCGTCGGCTTTACCGTGATCTATACCGCGATCGTCACCTACGTGATTCTCAAGGTGCTGGATCTGGTGATGGGCCTGCGGGTTAACGAAGAAGAAGAGTCGGTCGGTCTCGACCTGGCGCAACACAACGAGCGTGGCTACAACCTGTAACTGCCTCGAAAAATCTTGCCCGGCTTGCCGGGCATTTTTTTTGCCTGCAGTTTGTCGGTTTCTGGTAGCGCAAACGGTTTCGCTCGGCGCTTTTGCCGTCTCTTTTTCAGCTGGCCGCATGTAGGCAGAAAACTTACAGACCAGAGTGCTAGTTAGGCACTTTGCTTTTTCTCTGAGCACGCTAGAATGCGCGCCGAAGGGAGCTGACAAGCTGTCCGCAAACTTCGCTACCCTTTGCTAGGCTTGCCAATGAGCAGGCTGATCACGCCAGGGTAGGCCGACGATTCACTATCGGCAGCTCTTTAATTTCGTCAGGCCCTGCCAAGAGCGGGACCTGCACGGTGGTCGCCAGGTTTTCTGGCGCGCACCCGAGGTGGCGGCAAACCCGCGACCCATTGAATTTTTCCGGCGGCTGTCGATTTACGGCGCTGCTGGTCTATAACTAATCTGCTTTTCGCAAGTCATGAGGTAGAACATGAGCGACGACGATCTGGAAAATGACGACCTCGAAGTAGGCGACGAAGACGAAGGTGATGAAGGCCTCGAAGCGGCAGCCGATGATGTGGCTGACGACAGTGGCGACGACAGCCCGGTACCTGTTGCCAAGGGCAAGTCCAAGTCGGCAGCTGTCTCGGTAGACGAGATGCCGAGCATGGAAGCCAAGCAGAAGGAGCGTGATGCACTGGCCAAGGCCATGGAAGAGTTCCTCTCCCGTGGTGGCAAGGTGCAGGAAGTGGAGGCCAACGTGGTCGCCGATCCGCCCAAGAAGCCGGACAACAAGTACGGTAGCCGCCCTATCTGAGTGGTTTCGTCAGCAAGAAAGCCCGCCGTCGCTGCGGGCTTTTTTGTGGGTGAGATTTGTCAGTCAGCCCCAGCTGTGGAGCAGTTCGGGCAATTGCGACAGACGCTGGATTTCGGCGTCGGGACGGTTGTCGGACTCCCAGGCTTTGCCCTGCGGGTTGAACCAGATCGCCCGCAGACCCGCACGCTGGGCCCCGGCAATATCATCGCCGGGATGATCGCCGATATGCACCGCTGCGTGAGCTTCGACCTCACCTTGGCGCAGTGCTTCAAGGAAGGGCTGCGGGTCGGGCTTGCCGATCCCCAGGTCCTCGGCGCACAGGGCAAACTTGAAGTAGTCGGCCAGCCCCAGGCGGCGCACATCGGCATTGCCGTTGGTGACCACGCCGAGGGTATAGCTGTGGCGCAGAATCTCCAGCACCGGCTGGACCTCGGGGAAGATGTCGACTTTGTGGCGCGCGTGGAGGAACACCTCGAAGCCTTCGTTGGCAAGCTCCCGGGCTTTGTTCTCGCTGTAGCCGACGTCCTCGAGGGCGCGGAACAGCACGCGGCGGCGCAGGGCGCTGATGCGGTGCTTGAGCCCGGGTTCGGCCTGCACCAGGCGTTCGCGGATGGCGTACAGGTGCTCCACCGGTACCGCGCCAAGGTCCGGCGCATTGGCGGCCAGCCAGTCACGCAAAATAGCTTCGGCGCTGACAATCACCGGTGCGGTGTCCCACAGTGTGTCGTCCAGATCAAAGGTGATCAGCTTGATACTCATGAATCGCTGCCCTTACTGCGTTTGGCCCGAGGATGGGCGCTGTCATAGACGGCGGCCAAGTGCTGGAAATCAAGATGAGTGTAGATCTGCGTAGTGGCGATGTCGGCGTGGCCAAGCATTTCTTGTACGGCGCGCAGGTCCTGGGACGATTCCAGCAGGTGGCTGGCGAAGGAGTGCCGCAACATGTGCGGGTGCAGGTTCTGCCCCAGCTCCCGTGCCCCGGCAGCCTGTACACGCAGCTGGATGGCGCGCGGGCCCAGGCGGCGGCCCTGGCGGCTGACGAACACCGCGTTATCCTCCGGGGCACTGATGCCCCGGAGCGCGAGCCATTGCTCGAGAGCTTCGCGGGCCTTGCGGCCAACCGGCAGTACTCGGGTCTTACTGCCTTTGCCGTGCACCTGGACCAAACCTGCGGGCAGATCGAGCTGGTCGGTATTGAGGCTGGTCAGTTCCGACAGGCGCAGGCCGGAGGAGTAAAACAGCTCGAGCATGGCCTGGTCGCGGCGGGCGAGAAAGTCGTCTTCAACCGCACCTTCGAGCAACTGCAAGGCGCGGTCGGTATCGAGGGTTTTCGGCAGGCGTCGCTCACCCTTGGGCGCCGACAGGCCATTGGCCGGATCATGGCTGCACAGCCCTTCGCGGTTGAGGTAACGGTAGAAACCACGCACCGCCGAGAGCAGCCGCGCCAGGCTGCGGGACGACTGCCCCTGGTGATGCTGGCGGGCGATGAACTGACGCAGGTGCTGGATCTGCAGGGCATTCCAGCTGTCGATACCGGATTTGGTGCAGTACGCCAGGACATTGTCGAGGTCGCGGCGGTAGGCCAGCTGGGTGTGCTCGGACACCTGGCGTTCATTGCGCAGGTGCGCACTGAAAGCCTGCAGCTGGCGTTCCATCAGCGTACCGGGCGCAGAGTCTGGGTAAAGCGTGGCACCACGCGGCCGAGCACTTCGGCGATGTAGCCGAGGAACAGGGTACCTACGGTGCTCTTGTAGTGCTGAGGGTCGCGGCTGGCGATGGCCAATACACCGTGCAAACCCTGGTGATTCAGGGTGGCAACGGCAGTGGAGCCGACTTCCTTGCGCTGTTCTTCACCGAACAGAAAGTCCAGCTCATGGTCGCGCAGGTTGCCGCTGACCGTCTTGCCGCTGCACAGCAGGCCACCGATGGCTTGCTGGGCGTCGGCACTATTGACCCAGCGCCCAACCGGAGCTGCGCTTTCGCCAAACAGAATCAGGCTGACGAAGGGCACCTTGAACTCCTGGCGCAGGCTGTCTTCGACGGCCATGACCACGCTTTCCAGGCTGTCGGCATCGAGCAGGTCGAGAATCAGGCGGCGGGTCTTGTCGAACAGCCGATCGTTGTCACGGGCCACGTCCATCAACTGCGAGAGGCGGTGGCGCATCTCGATGTTGCGATCGCGCAGCAGCTTGAGCTGGCGCTCCACCAGCGAAACGCTATCGCCGCGCTGATGGGGAATGTGCAGTTCGCTGAGCAGATCGTCGTGTTCCGCAAAGAACGTCGGGTTGTCACGCAGGTAGGCAACCACGGCCTCAGCCCCGAAGGCGGGCGTCGAGCCCTCGGCGCTAAGGTCGGTGGGCTGTTCGGCGGGAGCCTGGGGCTGATCGGTCATGGTTGGCACTCACTCATAGACGAACCTGTCCTTCAAAGACGCGTACGGCCGGGCCGGTCATCAGCACCGGCTTGCCCGGGCCGCCCCATTCGATGGACAGGCGCCCACCGGGAAGGTCGATCAGCAGTGGCGAGTCCATCCAGCCCTGGCTGATTGCGGCGACGGCAGCTGCGCAAGCGCCGGTGCCGCAAGCCTGGGTTTCCCCAGCGCCGCGTTCCCAGACGCGCAGTTGTGCGCGGTGGCGGTCGATGACCTGGATGAAGCCGACGTTGACCCGCTGCGGGAAACGCGGATGGTGCTCGATCTGCGGGCCCAGCTCATGCACCGGGGCGCTGTTGATGTCGTTGACGCGCAGCACCGCATGGGGGTTGCCCATCGACACGGCGGCCAGTTCGACCTGCTGCCCGGCCACTTCCAGCGGATAGCTCAGGGCCTGGGCCGGGGCATCGAACGGGATGTCTGCCGGCACCAGGCGTGGTGGGCCCATGTCGACGCAGATCTGTCCGTCGTTGCGCACGTCCAGCTCGATGATGCCGCCTTTGGTTTCGACGCGGATACGCTTTTTCGTGGTCAGGCGCTTGTCCAGCACGAAGCGCGCAAAGCAGCGCGCACCGTTGCCACACTGCTCGACTTCGGAACCGTCGGCGTTGAAGATCCGATAGCGGAAATCCACCTCCGGGCTGCTCGGTGCTTCGACGATCAGCAACTGGTCGAAACCGATACCGGTGTGGCGATCACCCCATTGTTTGGCGTGCTTGGGCAGGATGTGCGCATGCTGGCTGACCAGGTCAAGGACCATGAAGTCATTGCCCAGTCCGTGCATTTTGGTAAAACGCAGCAGCATGGGCTTACTCCGGCAGCAGGCTTTCGCCAGCGAACAACTCGGCCACGGTTTCCCGGCGGCGCACTTCGAACGCCTGGTCAGCATCGACCAGCACTTCGGCGCAGCGACCACGGGTGTTGTAGTTCGAGCTCATGACAAAACCATAGGCGCCTGCCGAGTGCACCGCCAGCAAATCGCCTTCGGCCAGGTTGAGCGTGCGCTCCTTGGCCAGGAAATCACCGGTTTCGCAGATCGGTCCGACCACGTCGTAGGTACGTCCTTCACCGGCGCGCGGTTGCACGGCAGTGACATTCATCCAGGCCTGGTACAGGGCCGGACGGATCAGGTCGTTCATGGCCGCATCGACGATGGCGAAGTCTTTATGTTCGGTGTGCTTGAGGTATTCGACGCGGGTCAGCAGGACACCGGCATTGGCCACGATATAGCGGCCCGGCTCGAACACCAGCGCCAGGTCGCGCTCGCCGAGGCGTTCGCGAATGGCCTTGATGTAGTCGCCAGCCAGCGGCGGCTCTTCGTCACGGTAGCGCACGCCGACACCGCCACCCAGGTCCAGGTGACGCAGATGGATGCCACAGTCGCCCAGGCGGTCGATCAGCGCCAGCAGGCGGTCAAGGGCGTCGAGGAAGGGCTCCAGGGTGGTCAGTTGCGAACCGATGTGGCAATCGACACCGACCACTTCCAGGTTTGGCAGCTGGGCGGCGCGGATGTAGACCTCTTCGGCATCGGCGATGGCGATACCGAACTTGTTCTCTTTCAGACCCGTGGAAATGTATGGGTGGGTGCCGGCGTCGACGTCCGGGTTGACCCGCAGCGAAATCGGCGCGCGCAGGCCCATTTCGGCGGCAACCACTTGCAGGCGCTCGAGCTCGTCGGTGGACTCGACGTTGAAGCAGTGCACGCCGACTTCCAGGGCACGGCGCATGTCTTCACGGGTCTTGCCGACACCGGAGAAGACCACGCGGTCGGCACGTCCGCCAGCGGCCAGAACACGTTCCAGCTCACCGCCGGAAACGATGTCGAAACCTGCGCCCAGACGGGCCAGCAGATTCAGCACGCCGAGGTTGGAGTTGGCTTTGACGGCAAAACACACCAGGTGCGAAACACCCTGCAAAGCATCGGCATAGCTACGGTACTGGGCCTCGATATGGGCGCGCGAGTAGACATAGGTTGGCGTGCCGAAACGTTCGGCGATGGCCGACAGGGCCACGCCTTCCGCGAACAGTTCACCGTCGCGGTAGTTGAAAGCGTCCATGGGTTACCCTTACTGATGCTTGTGCGATTGCGACTTTTGACCGTCTTTGCTGTCGTCTGGCAGGTACAGCGGGCCCTTCTGGCCACAGGCGGAAACAAGGCAGGCAACCGCGACGAGCGCCGCGAGGGTGGAGATCAGGCGCTTCATGGCGTAATCCTTTGTAATAAGCAGTATTGCGCCCGAGTATACCGAGCACCTGGCGCCTTGCCTATGCGGGCGGCCCGCCGTCGGGCGGGGGGCTGCCGCGGCCAGGTGGCGGGCGTTATCCTTTGCATTCGGCGCGCGGCGCTCGTATCTTGCCCGGCTTGCGTGTGTGCAGACATTTTTGAGGTTCTTGCAATGAGTTTGACCGAAGCGCGTTTTCACGACCTGGTCGACGCGACCCAACAGGCCCTGGAAGACCTGTTCGATGAGACGGACCTGGATCTGGACATGGAGAACTCGGCAGGGGTCCTGACCATCAAGTTCGACAACGGCAGCCAGCTGATCTTCAGCCGCCAGGAGCCGCTGCGCCAGCTGTGGCTGGCCGACAAGTCCGGTGGTTTCCACTTCGACTACGACGAGCAGAGCGGCAAGTGGACCTGCGAAAAAACCGAAGAGTTGCTCGGCGAGATGCTTGAGCGCATCGTCTGGGATCGCATCGGCGAAAAGCTCGACTTCGAAGAGATCTGAGATGAGCGACACGCCAAAGCCGGCCAAGCCGCTCTACAGCAATGTCAGCCCGGCGGTGCCATCGCCTTGCATCAGCACCTGCCGGCTGGATGAGCACAAGGTCTGCGTTGGCTGTTTTCGCCATGTCGAAGACATTCGCCAGTGGCGTTCGGCCGATGACCAGCAGCGTCGGCAGATCTGCCAGGAAGCTCAGGCTCGCCGGCAGCTGGCAGGGTCGGACTAAACCCTTCAGGTATTGTGTATTTACTTGGCTGTGGTAGTGTCGAACGTACTTCGGCTGTGCCGAATTCCTGCAAACCCCGCCCTTGGGCGGGGTTTTGCTTTATATCGCTCAAAAAAAGGAGTCTGACTGGATCATGAGCACCAAGCCTTCCATTATCGTCACCCGATTGGACGTTCAGCGTCTCGAGCGTCTGATCGACAGCCTCGATGAGAAGACGCAGGATTCTCCGGGTGTGCTCGCCTTGCAGGACGAGCTGGACCGCGCCGAGCAGGTCGGTCACGAGGAAGTTCCGGCCGGTGTCGTGACCATGAACTCCCGGGTTCATTGCCGCGAAGAAGCCAGCGGCAAGGACTACCACCTGACTCTGGTCTACCCGAAGGATGCCAACGCCGACGAAGGCAAAATCTCCATCCTCGCGCCGGTTGGCAGCGCGCTGCTGGGCCTGTCGGTGGGCGCCAAAATTGATTGGTCACTCCCGGGCGGCAAGACCCTGAAGCTTGAGCTGCTGGCGGTCGAGTATCAGCCAGAGGCTGCGGGCGACTTCGACCTCTAAGCCTCAAACCTGCGCCAGGGCCTTGTTGAGCGCCCGCTCCAGCTCGCCCTTGTAGCGCAGGTAGAGAATGCTCGAGCCCAGGCCGTCAGCCAGTAGGCCGGACAGGTCCAGATCGGTGATGTAGCAACGGTAGCGCTCGACTTCGCGGCGCTGCTCGATGATCTCGCGGGCGACCACGGTGTACAGCTGGTCGCCGTGCTCGAGCTGGGAAAACTCCCGCTGATTGCAGTACAGCGTGACCTGCACGTCATCGCTGGCGCCTGCCTGCAGAATCGCCTGCACTTCGTAGTAGGGCTTGTTGATGGCCTTGCTCTCGACCTGCCGCGCTTCCACCTGGCGGACCTTGCCTGGGCCTGATGGTAATAATTGGTAATAAAGAATGTCCAGCGATCCTTGGGCGTGCAGACTGTCCAGTGGCAAGCGTGCTTCACGGCGGAAAACGATCGACTGCATGAAGCGCTGCAACGGCAACAGCAGACTGTTTTCATCGTGGTAGGGCAGGCGTTGTTGCCATAGCGCGTTGTGCTCATCCAGTACGTAGACATCCGCCCAGGCATCCTGCAGCCGATAGAACAGCTGAATGCATTGCGGCTGCCCCAAGGGCAAGACCTGAGCCAGGTCCAGCTCCTGCAAGGCGTTGGCGTCCAGGTGCAGGGGGCTGTAGTCGCTACGTTCTTCGCTGAGATAGCGCAGGACCGCCTCCTGATCATCAAGCGTGATCAGGTTCACCGCACCGGCCTGCAGCTCCAGTACGTGGGTGTGTTGCTGGACCTGCAACAGGTAGCGATGGTTGAGGTTCTGCGCCAACAGGACCTGGGCGCTGGTGAATACCTCTTCGACCCGCAGGGCGATGGCCTGGGCCCGGTTGTGGCAGAAGCATCGTACCCGCAGGTTGGGCCGGTGCCGGGCGCTACCGAGGCTGTTAAGGTAGTCGCGCAGGCAGCGCAGCAAGGCATGTTCACCCTCGTAGCGATGGACCTGCACCTCGTTCCAGCTGTTGAGGGTGACCTGGTCCAGTGTCAGCACCAGGTTCTCGCGCACACCGGCATAGCTCAGCGAGTCGGTGCGCTCGGTGGTCATCAGAATATTCAGGTCGCGATGGTGCTGCAGCGGGTCGACGCCGACGTTGACCAGCAAGAGGATCTCGTCGGCCACGCTTGGCTGCAGCAGGCGCTGCTCGCTGACTGTTTGCAGGGGCAGGGCGACGCTTTGTTGCAAATTCCCGAGCAGGTTGAACAGCTCGTACTCGCTCAGGTCGCTGCTGCCTGGGTGCAAGGCCAGGCGTGTAGTGCTGTCGATCACGCCGTTGCGGTGAGCCCAGGTCAGCAGTTCGAGCAACTCGCGACTGCGTTTGATCGGGGCGAAGTGTTCCCACTCGTGAACGCCAAGGTTGCCGTTATACAAGCCCCAGTGCACTTGTCCGGGTTCTTTGCGGTTGGGTGACTGGACCAGGGTCAGGGTGTCTTCGGCCAGATCCGGGGCTATCCCCGGGTTGATGAATTCGACTTTGCCGGCACGGCGCTCGAATGCGGCATACAGGCGCCGCCCGAGGACGCTGAGGTCGCGTTGGTCGATGCGGCTGGTAACGTTCTGGCCGCGGGCGAACTGGCAGAGGAAGCGGTAGCTGTAGTTGAGCTCGGCCACCAACTCCCGGCGCTCGACAGCCACCTGGCGCACTTTCCACTGGCTACGGCTGTCGAGCAGGACCAGTTGGCGTTCGTCCCAGCCCCATTCCTGGCTCAGCCGCTGCAGCAGGTTGCGCTGCCAGCTGGCGCTGCGCTGGCGGGGCAGGCCACTGAGTTTTTTGTTCACTTTCAGGTACAGGCTGCGGCGCACCAGTTCCAGGCGTTGGTGTTCGCCACGGCCTAGCAGGTACTGCTCGATGCGCCGGTAGACCATCATGTAGGGATCGAGCGCGTCGAGGTCGAGGTGGTTGGCGAACACTGCCTGCTTGAATTGCAGGCTCAGGCACTGCACTTGCGGGTGTTCGCTGGCATACACCTCGGTCAACAGCAGCTTGAGTACTGACTTGTAAGGTGACTCGATGCCCTTGAACAACTGCCAGAGCCCGGCGCCGACGAACTCACCGGGCGGTATATGCGCCAGATGACCGAGGTCGAGGTGGTCCTCGGCGCGTACGAAACGTTTGGATAGCAGGGTTTCGATGTAATGGTGGTAGCGCGGCTCTTCGTAGACCGGCACCAACCACCACAGCGGTGTACGCCCTGCGAGCCAGATAGCGGTGCGGTAGAACTCGTCGAGTAGCAGGTAGTGCTGGGTTGTGCCGCAGTCGTCGGAGCTCAGTTGGCCGTCGCGTTCACCTTTGACGAAGTTTGTTGGCTCGATCAGAAACAAGTGAGCTTCGGCACCCTGGCCTGCGGCCCAGATTTCCAGGAGCTGACACTTTTTGCGCAGCTCATCCCGTTCACTGTCACTCAGGTCGGCGGTATGGCACACCCAGACATCCATGTCGCTCTGCTCGGCCTGGGCAAACGTGCCCAGGCTGCCCATCAGGAACAGCCCTTGAATCGGCTGCGGCGGGTTGCCACGGCGGGCCTTGTAGGAGAAAGAACGCGTCAGGCGCTGGGCTTCGGCCAACAGCTGGGCATCGGGTTCGAAATTGGCTACACCCGCTGGCGTGGATCCGGAAACGTAACCGGGCAGCAGGGGATGGTTAACGTGCAAGAACAGCGGCAGCAGAGTCAGCACTTGTTGCTGGCGGCTCGACAACCCTTCCATGGCCCGCGCCAGACGGCCCTGGTTGAGCGTCAGAAAGCGCGTGCGCAGCTGGCTGAGCACCTTGCGGTCGATGCCCTGGTCAAGGTCCGGGCGGATTTCGTGGGGGTGGTTCATTGCGAGCTAAAACCGGCCGTCTGGGGGAAGCTGTGGCGAGTTTAAGCGCTAATTTAATTTTGACGCCATTTTATTAGCGTTGAATGCAGCGCGGGGCAAGCCCGCTCCCACGGGTGGTGATTAACCCTGTGAGAGCGGGCTTGCCCCGCGATGATCAGTGTTCTCAGGCTGGCTGGGTGACTTTCAGGATGGTCAGCAGTTGCTGTGCGTGCTCCGCAGCATCATGCCCCAGGCTGGTCAGGTAGCCGCCATCGGGCTGGTCGGTCAGTTGCTTGTCGTACAGGCGCTTGGCTGCGGCGATGACCTCAGGGGCAGCAGTGTTATGGACCTTGATACCTTCCTGGTTACTACCCAGGTTGAACAAGGCAAGGACTTCCAGCTCGGCAATCAGATCGGGGGTAAACGACATAGAAACTCCGACTTCCAGACAAGGAGGGTAGCACCGTCGCCGGTGCCTGGTTTTGCAGTGTAGTCAGGGAATTCCTGCTTTGCTTCAGTCCTTTTCAGGCGGCAGCTCAGGCAGGGCGCGCAGGGCGGTTTCGTACCACTGGGTGTTGAACGCACGGTCTTCTTCGAGCATCGCGTCGATCTCGTAGGCCAGGACGTGGGCCATGAGGTTGAGGATGTCTTCGCGCTCGTAACCTACCAGCGTCAGTTTGTTGAACGTGGCTTTGGCCGCCGGCGGATTATCGCTTTCGATCTGGTTCTCGATCGCTTCGATCAGGGTGGACTCGGCGAACTCTTCTTCGTCGTTGTCGATATCGGTTGGCTCGCTCATCGGCGAATCTCCTCTGAAGGGGTGCCCAGTTTGCCATGAGCAAAGCGCCGATGCCTTGCTATCGACAAACTCCATGATGCTGGTCAGTGCCCTGCATTTGAGTCTATAACTTCCCGGCCAACCCCTTTACGGCCTGGAGGCTGTTTCATGCTTAAGCTTTATGGATTTGCCGTCAGCAACTACTACAACATGGTCAAGCTGGCGTTGCTGGAAAAGGGTGTACCGTTTGAAGAGGTTCCGTTTTTCGGCGGCCAGAGCCCGGAGGCACTGAAAAAGAGCCCACGCGGCAAGGTACCGACGCTTGAAACCGAGCATGGCTTTCTTAGCGAAACCAACCTGATCCTCGATTACATCGAGCAGACCCAGCCGGGCAAGGCGCTGTTGCCTGAAGGGATTTTCGCCCGGGCCAAGGTGCACGAGCTGGCCAAGGAGATTGAGCTGTACATCGAGTTGCCGGCCCGCGCCTGCTTCCCCGAAGCGTTCTTTGGCGCCCAGGTAGACCAGGCCATCAAGGACAAGGCCAAGGTCGAGCTGCTGGCAGGTATTGCCACGCTCAAGCGCAACGGCAAATTTAGCCCGTATGTAGCCGGCGACAGCCTGACCATCGCTGATGTGATGTTCTGCTTCAGCGTCGACCTGGCGTATGCGGTGGGCAAGAAGGTATTCGGCATCGATGTACTGGAAGACTTCCCACAAGCGCGCGAGCTGCTTGAGCGCTTCAAGAACAACCCGAATGTGCAGAAGATCATGGCAGACAAGGAAGCGCAGATGCCTGCGTTCCTCGAAATGGTGCGTAGCGGTAAGCGTTGACCGCTGATGCGGCAGGCTCGCGGCAGGACGCCGGCGAGCCTGGGCGCAGGGCTTAGCGGCTGGCCAGCAGGGCTTTGCCGCGGACTACAGCGGCCCGAACCTGGGCCGGGGCAGTACCGCCGATGTGGTTACGGGCATTGACCGAACCTTCAAGGGTGAGCACGGCGAACACGTCCTGCTCGATCTGGTCGCTGAACTGACGCAGTTCTTCCAGGCTCATTTCGGCCAGGTCCTTGCCGGTATCGACACCGTACTTGACCGCGTGGCCAACGATTTCGTGGCAATCACGGAACGGCAGGCCACGACGTACCAGGTAATCAGCCAGGTCGGTCGCGGTGGAGAAACCACGCAGGGCGGCTTCACGCATGATCGCGTGGCGCGGTTTGATCGCCGGGATCATGTCGGCAAAGGCACGCAGCGAGTCGCGCAGGGTGTCGGCGGCATCGAACAGCGGCTCTTTGTCTTCCTGGTTGTCCTTGTTGTAGGCCAGCGGCTGGCCTTTCATCAGGGTCAACAGGCCGGTCAGGGCGCCAAACACGCGGCCGGTCTTGCCGCGAACCAGCTCCGGAACGTCCGGGTTCTTCTTTTGCGGCATGATCGAGCTGCCGGTGCAGAAGCGGTCAGGCAGGTCGATGAACTGGAACTGGGCGCTGGTCCACAGCACCAGCTCTTCGGAGAAGCGCGACAGGTGCATCATCGCCACACTGGCGGCGGCGCAGAATTCAATCGCGAAATCGCGGTCGGAGACACCGTCCAGCGAGTTGCCGCCGACGGCTTCGAAGCCCAGCAGCTGGCAGGTCAGCTCGCGATCGATCGGGTAGGTGGTACCCGCCAGCGCGGCGCTGCCCAGAGGCATGCGGTTGGTGCGCTTGCGGCAATCGACCAGGCGCTCATAGTCGCGGCTGAGCATCTCGAACCAGGCCAGCAGGTGGTGCCCGAAGGTCACTGGCTGTGCAGTTTGCAGGTGGGTGAAGCCGGGCATGATGGTCTCGGCTTCGCGCTCGGCCTGCTCCAGCAACCCCTGCTGCAGGCGGGTGATTTCGGCCAGGATCAGGTCGATCTCGTCACGCAGCCACAGGCGGATGTCGGTGGCGACCTGATCGTTGCGGCTGCGGCCGGTGTGCAGCTTTTTACCGGTGATGCCGATGCGGTCGGTCAGGCGTGCTTCGATGTTCATGTGCACGTCTTCAAGGTCGACGCGCCAGTCGAAATTGCCGGCCTCGATCTCGGCCTGGATGGTGTTCAGGCCATCGATGATGGTGTCGCGCTCGGCGTCGGTGAGCACGCCGACCTTCGCCAGCATGGTGGCGTGGGCGATCGAACCCATGATGTCGTGGCGGTACAGGCGCTGGTCAAAATTGACGGAGGCGGTGAAACGGGCGACGAAGGCGTCGACGGGCTCACTGAAGCGGCCGCCCCAGGACTGATTGGTCTTGTCGGTGCTCATGGATTCACTCGTTGAAGGCGTGAACGGAAAAGTGGCGACGATGATAGCAGGGTTGAGGCCCGTGCCGCAGGACGGCGGTCGGCGCAAATGCGTGATTATGTCGCGGCAGAGGCCGACGACAGCTCGCGCATAACAGGATATTTATCGAATGAACGGCAGCGTTCCGGCAACCGTCTACAGTTGGACAGAGGCTCGGCATGTTTCCTGCCGAACCAGTGAATCTTTAGCCATCGTGCGAGTCTGAGCGTGGATCGCCGTGACGGTCGTCACCTCACCTGTCTACGCTACCCTTGTGCGAGACTCACGCAGGAATCCAGCGCAATATGAATGTCCTGATCGTTGATGACGAACCCCAAGCCCGGGAACGCCTGAGCCGACTGCTTGGCGAACTCGGGGGCTATACAGTGCTGGAGCCCAGCGCCACCAATGGCGAAGAGGCTCTGGCCCTGATTGACAGCCTCAAACCCGAGGTAGTCCTGCTCGACATCCGCATGCCGGGCCTGGACGGACTCCAGGTCGCTGCCCGCCTGTGTGAGCGCGAAGCCCCGCCTGCCGTGGTGTTCTGTACCGGTGATGACGAATTCACCGTAGAGTCCTTCACGGAAAGCACCCTGGGCTACGTGCTCAAGCCGGTGACGGCAGACGCCCTGCGAGAAGCGTTGAGAAAGGCCGAGCGTCCCAGTCGGGTACAGCTGGCGGCACTGACACGCCCGGCCGCCGAGAGCGGCAGCGGGCCACGCAGCCATATCAGTGCCCGAACCCGCAAGGGTATCGAGCTGATTCCGCTGGACCAGGTGATTTACTTCATCGCCGACCACAAATACGTGACCCTGCGCCATGAGGGCGGCGAAGTGCTGCTCGATGAGCCACTCAAGGCACTGGAAGACGAGTTTGGTGAGCGTTTTGTGCGTATTCACCGCAATGCCCTGGTCGCGCGCAATCGCATCGAGCGTCTGCAGCGCACGCCGCTCGGGCATTTTCAGCTGTTTCTCAAGGGGCTCAATGGTGACGCGCTGATTGTCAGTCGCAGGCATGTAGCCGGCGTGCGCAAGATGATGCAGCAGCTTTAGGCAAGGATTGGAGAATATTCCTACCAAGGATGGTTCATTTCTCCTATGACATAGATCTGCAAGCGGGTAGGACTGAACTGGTATCATCCGTTTCATCTATCTTTGTACGGATCGATCCATGTCCACTCGTGAAATCCGCATTGCCACGCGTAAAAGTGCCCTTGCCCTGTGGCAGACCGAATACGTCAAAGCCCGCCTGGAGCAGGCCCACCCCGGGCTGCTGGTGACTCTGGTGCCTATGGTCAGCCGCGGCGACAAGCTGCTCGACTCGCCACTGTCGAAGATTGGCGGCAAGGGCCTGTTCGTCAAGGAGCTGGAAACCGCGCTGCTGGAAAACCAGGCCGACATCGCCGTGCACTCGATGAAAGATGTGCCGATGGACTTTCCCGAAGGCCTGGGCCTGTACTGCATCTGCGAGCGCGAAGACCCGCGTGACGCCTTTGTTTCCAACACCTTCAAGAGCCTCGACGACCTGCCCGCCGGCAGTGTTGTAGGCACCTCAAGCCTGCGCCGCCAGGCCCAGCTGCTGACCCGTCGCCCGGACCTCGAGATCCGTTTCCTGCGTGGCAACGTCAATACCCGCCTGGCCAAACTCGATGCCGGTGAGTACGACGCAATCATCCTCGCCGCCGCCGGCCTGATCCGTCTCGGCTTCGAAGATCGCATTACTTCCGGCATCAGTGTCGATGACAGCTTGCCCGCCGGTGGCCAGGGCGCGGTGGGTATCGAGTGCCGCAGCGCTGACAGCGAGATCCATGCGCTGCTGGCGCCTTTGCACCATCAGGACACCGCTGACCGGGTGACTGCCGAGCGGGCGCTGAACAAGCACCTCAACGGTGGTTGCCAGGTACCGATTGCCTGTTACGCCGTGCTCGAAGGTGACCAGTTGTGGCTGCGCGGCCTGGTGGGCGAACCCAGCGGTGGCAAGCTGCTGACCGCTCAAGCCCGCGCGCCGCGTAGCGATGCTGAAGCCTTGGGCGTTCAGGTTGCCGAAGACCTGCTCAAGCAAGGCGCCGAGGACATCCTCAAAGCCGTTTATGGCGAGGCCGGTCACCCGTGAGCAACTGGCGCCTGCTCCTGACACGGCCGGCGGAAGAATGCGTCGCGCTGGCGCAGGTACTGGCTGAGCAAGGGGTTGTCAGCAGCAGTTTGCCGCTGCTCGAAATCGAGGCCATGAGCCTTGATGAGCCGCAGCTCGGCGTGTTGCGCGCGTTTGATCGTTACGCTGCGATTATTGTGGTCAGCAAGCCGGCTGCTCGCCTTGGGCTGGCTGCATTGTCCCGTTACTGGCCGCAGCTGCCTCGGCCCGCCTGGTTTACGGTAGGCGCGGCTTCTGCGCAGGTCCTCCAGGACCATGGTTGCCAGGTCAGCTTTCCAGCGGCTGGCGACGACAGTGAAGCACTGCTGCAACTGCCAGCGCTGCAGCAGGCCGTTGCCGGCCCGGCGCCGCGGGTTTTGATCATGCGCGGTGAAGGAGGGCGCGAACTGCTCGCCGAGCGTCTCACCGAGCAAGGTGCTAGTGTCGATTATCTGGAACTCTACCGTCGCTGCCTGCCGGTCTACCCGCACGGAACTCTGTCTGCGCGTGTTTCCGGGGAACGCCTGAACGGCCTGGTGGTCAGCAGTGGGCAGGGTTTTGAACACCTGCGGCAACTGGCCGGGGAGGACTGGCCGCAGCTGGCGCAACTGCCGCTGTTTGTGCCGAGCCCGCGTGTTGCCGCGCAAGCCCGGGATGCCGGGGCACAGAATGTAGTGGACTGCCGCGGCGCCAGCGCCGCGGCGTTGTTGGCAGCCCTGCAGCAATTGCCTGCACCTGCCCTCTGAAGCGCTAAGCTGATTGGCGATAAGCCCAATGCAAAGGATGGATACGTGAGCGAAACTGTCTTGCCCAACGATGATCTGCAATCCACGCCAGAAGCGGCTGAACCCTCTGCCACCCCACCGGGTAAACGTTCGGGCAATGGCCTTGCAATCCTGGCCTTGCTGCTCGGCGCTGCGGGGGTTGCCGTCGGCGGTTGGGGCGTCTGGCAGGTACGTCAGCTTCAAGGTGCCGAACAAGGCCAGGGTCAATACCTGCAAGCCCTGGGCGAAAAGACGCAGGCACTGCAACTGCGAGAGCAGCAGATGTCGACGCAACTGGCGGCGTTGCCAGCAGCCTCTGAACTCGAAGACCGCCGTCGTCTGGTGGCGCAATTGCAGGGCGATCAGCAACGCCTCAATCAGCGTTTGGAAACCGTCCTGGGTGCCAGCCGCAAGGACTGGCGCCTGGCTGAAGCCGAACACTTGCTGCGTTTGGC
Source organism: Pseudomonas sp. GZD-222 (assembly GCF_049310525.1). Classification (NCBI taxonomy): domain Bacteria; kingdom Pseudomonadati; phylum Pseudomonadota; class Gammaproteobacteria; order Pseudomonadales; family Pseudomonadaceae; genus Pseudomonas; species Pseudomonas sp. GZD-222. The sequence goes on along the minus strand of NZ_JBMOWO010000044.1, from coordinate 45,609 downwards.
CAGTCTGCGCTTGTCTGCTTTGCAGGACATCGTCAGCGCTCGTGCGCTGGTTCAGGGTGCCGATGACATCCTGCGCGAGCAAAGCGACCCGGGCGCCTTTGCCGCCCGTGAACAGCTGGCCAAGAGTCTGGCAACCCTCAACGGCGTTCAGCAACCGGACCGTACCGGCTTGTTCCTGAAACTGGCGGCCCAGCGTGAACTGGTGCAGCAGCTCAGTGCCGTATCGCCGGTGTTCAACAGCGACGCCGATGCCCTGGGCGCCTTGACCGCCGATGGTGATGGCGCCAGTCGCTGGTCGCAATGGTGGGCGGAGATGTCCAAGTACTTCCAGATTGATTTCAACGCCGACGAAAACGTTCGCCCATTGCTTGCCGGGCAGTCGCTCAATCAACTGCGCCTGGCACTGAGCCTGACCATCGAGCAGGCCCAGTGGGCAGCGCTCAACGGCGAAGCAAAGGTCTACACCCAGGCGCTGGATGATGCGCGCAGCGTTTTGCTGGCCAACTTCAATCCTGACAACCCGCAGAGCAAGGCCATGCTCGACAGCCTCAACGCATTGGCCGAGGAGCCGGTGTCCGTCGTGGTCCCGGACCTCGCGGACAGCCTCAGCGCGGTACAGGCGTACCTTGAGCGCCGGCACCAGCCGGTCGAGGAGGCCAAGCCATGAAGCGCGTCTACCTGTTGGCGGTTGTGGCCATTGCGGCCGCTGCCGCACTCGGGATCGCGATCGCCAAGCACAGCGGCTATGTGCTGATTTCCTACGGCAGCTTTCGCTATCAATCGGGCCTCTGGGCGGCGCTGGCGGTACTGGCCGGCATCATCCTGGCCGTACTGCTGGTGCGCTACCTGGTCAAGTTGGTGCTGACCTCCAGCGGCGTGGTCAATCCCTGGTCGCGGCGCAACCGCAGTCGTCGAACCCAGCTGGCAATCGAGCAGGGTCAGCTGGACCTCGCCGAGGGGCGCTGGGCCAGCGCTCAGCGCCACCTGCAGCGCGCCGCCGAGGCGGAGCGTCAACCGTTGCTGTACTACCTCGGCGCCGCACGTGCCGCGAACGAACTGGGTCGCACCGAAGAGCGTGACAACCTGCTCGAACGCGCTCTGGAGCGTCAGCCGCAAGCGGAACTGGCGATTGCCTTGAGTCACGCACAGCTACAGATGGACCACGGTGAGAGCGATGCGGCACTGGTAACTCTGCAGGCCATGCAGGAGCGCCATCCACATAACGCTCAGGTGCTGCGCTTGCTGCAGCGGCTGTACCGCGAGCGTGGCGACTGGTCGGCGCTGATCCGCTTGTTGCCCGAGCTGCGCAAGGACAAGGTTTTGCCCGCCGCGGAACTGGCGGAGCTGGAGCGTCGGGCCTGGGGCGAAAACCTCAGCCTGGCCGCCAGCCGTGAAGGTGAAGAACAGAGTGGCCGTCAGTCTCTGGAGCGGGCCTGGCAGCAACTGACGGCCGCCCAACGCCAGGAACCGCAGTTGGTACTGGCATATGCCGAACAACTGCGCCAGCTAGGGGCGGAGAGTGAAGCCGAAGAGGTCCTGCGTACAGCGCTAAAGCGCCAGTACGAGAGCCACTTGGCACGGCTCTATGGCTTGGTGCGCGGCACAGACCCGGCGCGTCAGTTGCAGACTGCCGAAGGCTGGTTGAAGCAGCACAGCGATGACCCTGGCCTGCTGCTAACCCTGGGGCGGTTGAGCCTGCAGAACCGTCTGTGGGGCAAGGCGCGTGATTATCTGGAAAGCAGCTTGCGCCTGCAGCGCAATCCCGAAGCCTGCGCCGAACTGGCGCGGCTGTTGGCCGGGCTGGGTGACACCGAGCGCAGCAACCAGTTGTTTCAGGAGGGCTTGGGCCTGCTTGACGAGCGCCTGCTGGCGTTGCCCTTGCCAGAGGCTGTTCGAGCTTGACGTACCCTTGGGCTTGCGCTGATCCGCGAGCCCAAGCCTTCGACGAAAACACCTACAAACCTCTACGTCCCCGCCTGACAACAACTGAATACATTTCTTGTCGTTCCCGCGAGCATTCCTTTTGCAGTCAACGACTTATCCTATTTGTCGCGCCTTGAAACAAGCTGCGGCTATCCACTACCGTTGAAGCCTGTCTATCTCGATTCCGGAACTCTCATGCCGTTGGCCCGCTTGCGTTCAATGTTCCTTCCGGCCTTGCTGGCGTCGGTGCTGATGCTCGCCACCGCGTTCTATCTTGAATGGGGTATGGCACTGGCCCCTTGTCCGTTGTGCTACAGCCAACGGCTGTTTCTGGGTGGCTTTGCACTGGTCTGCCTGTGTGCGGTGGTCCATGCCCCCGGCTACCAAGGCACACGCATCTACGCAGCGCTGGCGCTGCTGTGCGCCACGGGTGGCGCGTTGCTTGCGGCCAGACATGTGTGGCTGCAAGGCACTCCACCCTTGCACATTGGCTGCCAGCCATCGATGGGCTATTTCGCCGAACACCTGCCGCTTGGCCAGTTGCTCGAGATCATGGTGCTCGGCAGTCCTGAATGCATGCCCATCAACTGGAGTTTTCTCGACCTGACGGTTCCTGAGTGGAGCTTGCTGTCATTTGTGCTGTTGGCAGCGCTACTTTTCTTTCGCCTGTTCGTACAAAGGCATTCGCTCCTCCGTCATCCAGGCAAAAACTGAAGCGCTCGATTTCAGGTGCAAACGACCGGCGGCAAGATCGAGTGGGATTAAACACTTGTATGAACTTTGTCGTCTGCGTACCTTGAAGCCAAGGGCGCACGGGAATAATCTCCCTGCACGCATACCGAAAACACAGCTGCTCGATGCCGTCTGCTGATTTCACCATTGCTGCGCACACTTGCGAGCGGGAGCAGGCGCATGACCCAGAAGGGAAGAGATCGCCATGCTAGATAGTTGTCAGAATGCTCAGGAACGCTGGGGTGGGGTTCACAAGCTCATTGACCGCTGGTTGGATGAGCGTGCAGAGCTGGTAACGGCCTTTCGTGAGTTGCGCGATGCCAAGCCGGCATTTGCCGACAAGGACAAGAGTCGAGACTTCTGTGCAGTGCTGATCGATTATGTCTCAGCCTGGCATTTTGAAGTGAGCGAGCAACTGGTCAGCGAAGCCAAAGCGTTTGGTGATACGCGAGGACTGGAGCTGGCCAAGCAGATCAGCCCGCGTATTGATGCGACCACCGAAATTGCCTCGGCTTTCAACGATCATTGCGATAAGGGTGATTGCAACGACCCCGAGCGCTTCGCGAAGAAATTGACCGAGCTCGGCAGCTTGCTGCATGAACGCTTCGAACTCGAAGACTGCTTGATCGAAGTGCTGCACAACGCGCACAGCGAAGAGGGCGCGGTACAGGCCTGATGGGTGTGCCGACGCTTCAGTCGGCAACCCCAAGCAACTCGATCTCGAACACCAGTGGCGTATAGGGCGCAATCAAGTCGCCCGCGCCTTCAGCCCCGTACGCTTGTGCTGAAGGAATCACCAGTCGCCATTTCGACCCCGTCGCCATTTCTGGCAGCGCCACTTGCCACCCCTCAATCACACTGTCCAGCTTGAACCATTGCGCTTGCTGGTTCTGATCGAAGACCGTGCCGTCGGGCAACTTGCCGACATAACGAACCTGAACTTTGCCATTGCGAGTGGGTTTGTTGCCGGTGCCTTTCACCTGTTCAGTCACCAGAACGCCTGCGGCTAATTCGCGCACACCTGCGTGGCTTCGCTCGGCAGCCATGAAGCGTTTTTCCGCAGTCAGTAGCTGTTCACTTTGCGCCTGTAGCGCTGCTTCATTGGCACGGTTTTCATGTTCGCTCAGTAGTGCCGCCATGCGCTCCTTGCTCAAGCTCAGTGGCTTGTTCTGATAGGCCTGACGTAGTCCCTCAAGCAAGGCTTCCAATTGCAGGTCGGGTACTTCTGTACGCAGACGTTCCCCCAGGCTTGCGCCCAGGCTGTAAGCCAGGTCGTGATCATTTGTCGGGGTATCGGCGGGCGCTGCCAAGAGCGATGCCGGCAATAGAAAAACAGCTAACACTAGATAGCGCGACACTGGCGTACTCCTGCTTCAGCGGAAATAAAGTATGCCAGCCTTGCTCTGCGACTTCGTGTAAATATCAGCAACACGTTGTGAAGCATCTACACTTGTTTCCAGCTGCAGCGATAAGAACTTTGCCCAGGCATGCAACGCGGCGCCTTCAATACTGTCAACATGCCCTAGCGGCGGTAGCAGCAGAAGCATAGTATGAGCCGCACTCTCGTCAGCCAGGAGGTAAACCATGTCGGCCAATAAGAAGCCAGTAAGTACGCCGTTGCACCTGCTCCAGCAACTCTCGGGCAGCCTGCTCGATCATTTGGAAAATGCCTGCTCGCAAGCGCTGGCTGATGCTGAAAAACTGCTCGCCAAGTTGGAAAAACAACGCGGCAAGGCACAAGAGAAACTGCATAAATCGCGTCTCAAATTGCAGGATGCAGCCAAGTCCGGAAAAGCCAAAGCACAGGCCAAAGCCAAGTCGGCAGCCGCTGAACTTGAAGAATTGCTCGACTCTCTGAAAGAGCGTCAGTCGCAGACTCGCACCTACATTCTGCAACTCAAGCGCGATGCCCAGGAAAGCCTGAAACTGGCCCAGGGTGTTGGCAAGGTCAAGGAAGCTGCCGCCAAGGCGCTGACTCAACGTGCGGCAAAACCTGCTCCGGCAGCTGCCAAGCCGGTGGCCAAGGCTGCGAGCAAACCCGCCGCCAAACCAGCAGCAAAAGCCCCGGCGCGCAGCACCGCGGCCAAGCCGGCAGCAGCTAAACCTGTAGCGAAAACCGCAGCCGCCAAACCTGCTGCCGCGAAAGCGCCGGCCAAACCTGCGGCGGCAAAACCGGCCGCTAAACCAGCAGCTAAACCTGCGGCAAGAACTGCTGCTGCGAAGCCTGCAGCTAAACCTGCAGCCAAGCCAGCAGCGGCGAAAGCGCCGGCCAAACCTGTGGCAAGAACTGCCGCAGCCAAGCCAGCAGCCAAGCCTTCAGCAGCGAAAGCGTCGGCCAAACCTGCGGCCAAGCCAGCAGCGGCGAAAGCTCCAGCCAAGCCTGCAGCCAAGCCCGCAGCAGCGAAAGCGCCGGCCAAACCTGCGGCCAAGCCAGCAGCGGCAAAAGCTCCAGCCAAACCTGCGGCCAAACCAGTAGCGGCGAAAGCGCCTGCCAAGCCAGCGGCCAAGCCAGCTGCCAAAGCACCGGCCAAACCGGCAGCACAACCAGTTGCAGCCAAGCCTGCTACTGCTCCAGCGCCAACCGCTTCCACGCCAGCACCTGCAGCCACTGCACCGGCCAATCCAGCGCCGACTGCACCTGCATCCTCGGTAACGCCGACTCAGACGCCGTCTTCGGCGTCCTGAGTCGACTGCATCACGGCGCGCAGCGTATGCAGCGCGTCGTGATGTAACCCGGCGTCCTTTGGCGCCAGACATTGCAGCCAGTCCCCCCCAGGCTCAGTGGATGCAACCCAGCCTTCACACACCACTTGCAAGCGCTCCAGCAAGACGCGCTCTGCCTTCAGCTCCAACCCTTTCACCTGTTCACGCAAACTCGCCAACTGCGAATCCTCGGCGGCTGCTTTTCGCCATTGCTGACGCAAGCTGCGTAACGGCTCGATCACCTGCGCCTGCCAGCCTTTGGTGAGGTCGTGCAGTGCTTTTACACGCTGCTCGCTCGGCGCTACACCACGCGTATTGAGCCAGGCTGCGCACAGCAGCAGGCAGACATCGCCGCCTTGATCCTGCCATTGCAGGCAGGCTGTCTCCACGCCTGGGCGGGCATAAAGATTCAGGGCAAAATTCCACAGGTCGGTGTGCATGGTCCCACTCGCGCCAGTTGCCGACGAAGCTGGTAGACTCCGCGGCCATTATGATCAGACTATCGAACCTCACTTTACAGCGTGGTCCCCAGCGCCTGCTAGAAGGCGCTGAGTTGACCCTGCACGCCGGTCACAAGGCCGGTCTCATCGGAGCCAATGGCGCCGGTAAATCCAGCCTGTTCGCCTTGCTCCGCGGTGAGCTGACGCCCGACTCGGGTGACTGTCAGCTACCGGCCGACTGGCGCATCGCGCACATGCGCCAGGAGGTCGACACCCTCGACCGGCTGGCGGTCGATTATGTGCTCGATGGCGACATCCGCCTGCGCAAGGTGCAAGCCGATCTGGCTGCCGCCGAAGCCGCCCATGACGGCACGGCGCTGGCGCGTCTGCATATCGAACTGGACAGCGCCGACGGCTACACCGCCGATGCCCGTGCGCGCAAACTGCTGGCCGGTCTGGGTTTCACCAACGAGCAGATGGACCGCCGGGTCGGCGACTTCTCCGGTGGCTGGCGGATGCGCCTGAACCTGGCCCAGGCACTGATGTGTCCTTCCGACCTATTGTTGCTCGACGAACCGACCAACCACCTCGACCTCGACGCGATCCTCTGGCTGGAAGACTGGCTCAAGGGCTACCCAGGCACGCTGCTGCTGATTTCCCACGACCGCGATTTCCTCGATGCAGTGGTTGATCACGTGGCCCACGTCGAGCAGTGCAAGCTGACGCTCTACCGTGGCGGCTATACCGCCTTCGAGCGTACCCGCGCCGAACGTCTGGCCCAGCAGCAACAGGCCTACGAGAAGCAACAGGCGCAGCGTGCGCACATGGAAAAGTACATCGCCCGGTTCAAGGCCCAGGCTACCAAGGCACGTCAGGCGCAGAGCCGGATCAAGGCCCTGGAACGCATGGAAGAACTGTCGGCCGCGCATGTGGATTCGCCGTTCGACTTCGTCTTCCGTGAATCGGAAAAGATTTCCAGTCCTTTGCTCGACCTGTCCGAAGGTCGTCTGGGTTACGGCGACAAGACCATCCTTGAGAAGGTCAAGTTGCAGCTCACTCCTGGTGCGCGTATCGGCTTGCTCGGCCCCAACGGTGCGGGCAAGTCGACCCTGATCAAAAACCTGGCCGGCGAGCTGGAGCCATTGAGCGGCCGTCTGGTGCGCGGTGAGAACCTGTCGGTGGGCTACTTCGCCCAGCATCAACTGGACTCGCTGGACAACAAGGCCAGCCCGTTGCTGCACCTGCAGCGTCTGGCACCGACCGAGCGCGAGCAAACGCTGCGTGACTTCCTCGGTGGCTTTGACTTCCGCGGCGCGCGCATCGACGAGCCGGTGCTGAATTTCTCCGGTGGCGAAAAGGCCCGCCTGGCCCTGGCACTGATCGCCTGGGAGCGGCCGAACCTGCTGCTGCTCGACGAACCGACCAACCACCTCGACCTGGAAATGCGCCTGGCGCTGACCATGGCACTGCAGGAATTCAGCGGTGCGGTGCTGGTGGTTTCCCATGATCGCCATTTGCTCAAAAGCACCACCGACGACTTCCTGTTGGTGGCCGATGGCAAGGTTGAAACCTTCGACGGCGACCTCGACGACTACAGCCGTTGGCTAGTCGAGTACCGCCAGCGCAACGCGCCGGTCAGTACCGCGCCGGTCAATGCCGACAAGACGGACAAGAAAGCCCAGCGTCAGGCTGCGGCAGCCTTGCGTCAGCAGTTGGCCCCGCACAAGCGCGAAGCCGATAAGCTTGAACGCGAGCTGGGCGGCGTGCATGAGCAGTTGGCCAAGATCGATGCCAGCCTCGGCGACAGCGCCCTCTACGAAGCGGCACGCAAGGATGAGCTGCGTGACTTGCTGGCCCAGCAGGCCAAGCTCAAGGTCCGTGAAGCAGACCTGGAAGAAGCCTGGATGGCTGCCCTCGAGCAGTTGGAGACCATGCAGGCGGAGCTGGAGGCGTTGTCTTGATGGCGTCGTTGCAATTGCCGGTTCCGCCAGAGTGGATTGCACCGTTCTGGCTGGGGCTGCAGATTCTTCTGATCCTCTGTGCCGCCTTTGTCCTGCAGCGCCTGGTCGGGCGCTGCTTGAAGCGCCTGGGCGAACGCTATCCGTTGCCCCCTGAGCTGATGATGCCGGTGCGCGGCGGCTTGCGCTGGCTGATCATGGGCAGCGCGCTGGTGTTCGTGCTTGAGCGCCTTGGGGTTTCTGCCACCGTGTTGTGGACGGCTTTGTCCGGCTTCGTTGCGGTTGCGGCGGTGGCGTTCTTCGCCATGTGGAGCGTGCTGTCGAACCTGTTGTGTGCGGTGCTGATCTTCACGGTCGGGCCGTTTCGCATCGGTGATGTGGTAGAGCTGGTCGAGACCATCGACAAGCCGGGCGTGAAAGGGCGGGTGGTGGCCATCAACCTGCTGTTTACGACCCTGATCGAAATGCCAGAGGCCGGTGGTGCGACTGTCCAGGTGCCCAACAGCCAGTTTTTCCAGAAGTCGGTCAGGCGCTGGCGCGGTACAGAGATTGTGCCGCTGGTAGGTGAAGACAAGACAGCGGGCAATTGATCGGCAGCTGAAAAAAATCGTGGTTATTTTTTCACCAGCGCACTAGTTTAGAGCTTTGTAACAAGCTTTGGCTGAGGTGTGCGATGTCATTGGAAACGTGGTTGGCATTTTTTGCCGCTTGCTGGGTGATCAGTCTTTCACCGGGCGCCGGGGCGATTGCCTCAATGTCCTGTGGTCTGCAGTACGGTTTCTGGCGCGGTTACTGGAACGCCCTGGGCCTGCAGCTAGGCCTGGTGCTGCAGATTGCGATCATTGCAGCCGGCGTCGGTGCCATCCTCGCAGCCTCGGCCACCGCGTTCCAGGTCATCAAATGGTTCGGTGTTGCCTACCTGGTCTACCTGGCCGTCAAACAGTGGCGCGCGCTGCCGGCTGATATCAGCGACGAGTCTGCCGTGCGGCCTATCGGCAAGCCGTTGAGCCTGGTGTTTCGCGGATTTCTGGTCAACGTCAGCAACCCCAAGGCCCTGATCTTCATGCTGGCGGTGCTGCCGCAGTTCATCAACCCGCATGCAGCGCTGCTGCCGCAGTACCTGATCATCACGGCGACCATGGTTGCCGTGGATCTGCTGGTGATGGCCGGCTACACGGGGTTGGCAGCGCGAGTGTTGCGCCTGCTGCGCACGCCTAAGCAACAACGGCGCATGAACCGTACCTTTGCCGGGCTGTTCCTGGGGGCTGCGACATTGTTGGCGACGATTCGCCGCGCACCGGTATAAGCCTGTACTCAGTGGAAGAAAGCGACCTCAGGGTCGCTTTTTTTATGGGCAAAGATGAAATTGTCACTAAATTTTACCTAGATTGCCGTGCAAACCTTGAGCGATAGCCAATGGAAGTGAACAATGCAATACCTCGCATTGTTATTTGAGATTGGCCCATGATTCCCCGTTCCCGCTTGCTCGCCTGGCTACTGTGGCCGGTACTGGCGCTGAGCAGTACCGTGCTGCTGGCCGATACTGTCGATGACGCTGCCAAAGCGTTGCACCTGCTCGACTACATCGGCGCCGACTACCCGGCGACGGTCGAGGCGGGCAAGGTGGTGGACGATGGTGAGTACCGCGAGCAGTTGGAGTTCACCGATGTGCTGCAAGGCCTGATCAGTGGCTTGCCGGCCCGCACCGAGCGGCAAGCGCTGGAGCAGGGCGTGGTCAATCTGCGCCAGGCGATTAATCAGCATCAGGACGGTGCCAGCGTCGCGCGTATGGCGCGCCAGCTTGGCGCGCAGCTGGCAGTGGCCTATGAGGTCAGCCAGGCCCCACTGATCACCCCAGACCCCACCCGTGGTGCGCCGCTGTATGCCCAGCACTGCTCGGTCTGTCATGGCGACAGTGGTGCCGGTGACGGCCCGGCGGGGGTAGGCCTGGAGCCGCCACCGGCCAATCTGCGCAGCAGCGATCGCCTGGCCCGCCTGAGCCTGTTCGACCTGTACAACACCTTGGGGCAAGGTATCGAAGGCACCGACATGCCGTCGTTTGCCGACCAGCTCGACGAGCGTCAGCGCTGGGACCTGGCCACCTATGTCGCCAGCTTTACCGCCGATCCCGCCAAAGCCAAGGGTGACACCAGCTACAACCTCGCCGACCTGGCGCGTCAGACGCCTTTGGAAGTCGAAGCGGCGCAAGGGCCGGAAGCGGCGGCGCTGTTCCGCGCCCAGCGTGCCCAGCCACCACAGGTGCAGCGTGGCCCGGCACAGTTGCTGGACTACACCGCCAGTACGCTGGACAAGAGCCTGGCGGCTTACCAGAACGGTGACCACGAACAGGCCTATGACCTGTCGGTGGCGGCTTACCTGGAGGGTTTCGAACTGGTCGAAAGCTCCCTGGATAACGTCGATGCCAACGTGCGCAAGGACACTGAAAAGTCGCTGATGGCTTACCGCCAATCACTGCAGGACGGCTTGCCGCTCGAGCAGGTGAAGCAGCGTCTGGACGTTGCCAAGGGCAAGCTCAAGGAGGCTGCCGACCTGCTCGGCAGCGATGGTCTGAGCTGGTCGCTGAGCTACATCTCCGGCCTGCTGATTTTGCTGCGCGAAGGCCTGGAAGCGATTCTTGTCCTGGCCGCGATCCTCGCCTTCCTGCGCAATACCGGCCAGCAGTCGGCAGTGCGCAGCGTCAACATCGGTTGGGCCTTGGCATTGCTGGCCGGTTTCGGTACCTGGGCGCTGGCGGCCTATGTCATCGACGTCGGTGGCGCCCAGCGCGAGCTGCTTGAAGGCTGCACGGCGCTGTTCGCCAGCGTCATGGTGCTCTGGCTGGGCGTGTGGATGCATGATCGCCGGCACGCGGCGGCCTGGCAGAACTACATCAAGAGCAGCCTGGTCAGCGGCGGCGGGCGATTCGGCTTTGCCTTGCTGGCGTTCTTCTCGGTCTACCGTGAACTGTTTGAAGTAATTCTGTTCTACGAGACGCTGTGGCTGCAGGCAGGTCCTGCCGGGCATCAGGCGGTACTGGCAGGTGGCGCCACGGCGCTGGTGCTGCTGGTAGGGCTTGCCTGGGTGATCCTGCGCGGTTCAGCGAAGCTGCCGCTGTCGTTGTTCTTCAGCATCAACGCGGCACTGCTGTGCGCCTTGTCGGTGGTGTTTGCCGGGCATGGCGTCAAGGCCTTGCAGGAGGCCGGCGTGTTCGGCACCCGGCCGGTGGCGTTCTTTGACTTTGACTGGCTGGGTATTCATGCCGACGCTTACTCGCTGGCGGCGCAAGTGGTGGCATTGCTGGCCATTGCGATTCTTTACGGGCGCAGCCGTCTGGCCGAGAAACGCCGGGTGTCGGCGGGTTGATTTGAAGCCGAGCGGGCGAGCAGGGATACTGTCCGCCCGTTTTCTTGTTGGAATATGCTGTCATGCGTATCTGGATTGATGCCGATGCCTGCCCCAAGGCGGCCAAGGATCAGGTCGTCAAATTTGCCCTCAAGCGTCAGCTGGAGGTGGTGCTGGTGGCCGGGCAAAGCCAGATCAAACCGGCTTTCGCCTGTGTCAGGCTGATCGTTGTGCCCAGTGGGCCGGATGCTGCCGATGATTACCTGGTCGAGCATGCGCTGCCAGGAGAGCTGGTGATCTGCAGTGATGTGCCGCTGGCCGACAGGCTGGTCAAGAAAGGCGTGGCCTGCCTTGACCCGCGTGGCCGAGAGTTCGACGAGCGCAACATGGGCGAACGTCTGGCGGTGCGCAACCTGTTCACCGACCTGCGCGAGCAGGGGCAGGTCGGTGGTGGACAGGCGCCTTATGGTGATCGCGAGAAGCAGGCTTTTGCCAATTCCCTGGACCGAATCCTCACCCGCCTGGCGCGTGAGTTTCCCAACTGATCGCGGGACAAGCCCGTTCCCACAGAGATTCCCGGTGGGAGTGGGCTTGCCCCGCGATAGACTTCAGTCTTTTTCGTGAGTCAGTTCCAGCACCCGGTCGACCAGCTTGTAGATACCGCCAGCCGCTTCGCTGATCGACTGCGCCAGCATGTAGGCCGGGGTGCTGACCAGCTTGCGCTGGGTATCTTCGACGATGTCATGGACATCGCACTCTTCGTGGGTACCGCCCATCTTGACGATGGCGGCGCTGGTGTCGGCATCGTTGCCGATGGTGCACACCACGCCAGGGCCATAGATCTTTGCTGCCAGGGCAGGGGAGATGCAGATCAAACCAACCGGCTTGCCGGCTTCGGCAAAGGCTTCTGCCAGGCTCAGCACGTCCGAGTGAACAGTGCAGCCCGGACCTTCCACGGCAAAGTTGGAGAGGTTTTTCGCCGCACCAAAACCACCCGGTACGATAAGGGCGTCAAAGTCCTTGGCGTCGGCTTCACGCAGGTCCTTGATGTTGCCACGGGCAATACGCGCCGATTCCACCAGGACGTTACGCGATTCGGGCATTTCTTCGCCGGTCAGGTGATTGAGCACATGCATCTGCGCAATGTTTGGCGCAAAGCACTGCACTTCGGCACCGCGCTGGTCGAGGCGCAGCAGGGTGATCACGCTCTCGTGGATTTCGGCGCCGTCATAGACACCACAGCCGGAAAGAATCACTGCAACTTTTTTTTTGGTCATGCTCACTACTCCCGAGTCGAGGCGTTAGATCGCCTCTAAATTGGCAGATGTCCAATCACCGCGTCCATCTTCTCAAAATCCTTTGTAGTTGGATTCTGCAAATGGCGCAGTGTTCATTGTTCAGGGTGAGAACGACAACGTGGATTGCCCTGGCCTAGGGCTGGTCGCTGTCCTGGTCCGAGGCACGCTGTTCGGCCTGCATGGCAGCCGCTTCCTTGCGGGCGACACGTGCAGCCTTGAAGCGCCGCCGCAACCACAGCAAACCGCCGAGGGCCAGCAGGCCGCCGAGCACCCATAGCTCGTACTTCTTCACGTTGCCCAGCAGGCCTTCGAGAATCGCGCCAAAGTGATAGGCGGCAGCGCCCAGGGCCAGGGCCCAGACCGCCGCGCCGATGCCGTTGAGCAGAAGGTAGCGGCGTGGCGGATAGCCGGACAGGCCAATGGCTACCGGCATCACCGTGCGCAAACCGTAAACGAAACGGAAACTCAGGACCCAGATGTCCGGATGGCGGCGGATGTGCTCCAGCGCCCGGTCGCCCATCAACTGCCAGCGCGGTTTGCGTGCCAGCAACTTGCGCCCGTGCTTGCGCCCCATGAAGTACCAGAGCTGGTCGCCGGCATAGCTGCCGAAGAAGGCCACCAGGACCACCAGGTTGATATCCATGTATCCGCGGAACGCAAGGAAGCCTGCGAGAACCAGAATGGTCTCACCTTCGAAAAACGTGCCGAGAAAAAGGGCAAAGTAACCAAAATCCTGCAGGAATTGTTGGAGCATTTTCTGGGTGCTGGCGAAATGAACGCGCAGCCTAACCCTTCGTGGCCGTTGGGGAAAGTATCCAAATGTGTCTCGACGTTAACATTTGCTGCAAGGACAATGACTGCGTCCTCAAGTCGCAGGGTTGTCCCTGGCTGTCATTCAAGCGTCATAATGGCCGCTTATAACTGTCGCGCTCGCCCGCCTGCGCGGGCTCAGGAGTCTGCCGTGAGCTTTACCCCCGCTAACCGTTTGTTTCCTGCTACTCGTCTGCGTCGCAACCGTCGTGACGATTTCTCCCGTCGCCTGGTGCGTGAAAACGTGCTGACCGTCGATGACTTGATCCTGCCGGTGTTTGTCCTCGATGGCGAGAACCGCCGTGAGGAAGTGACCTCGATGCCGGGTGTCGAGCGTCTTAGCATCGACCTGTTGCTGGAAGCGGCGCAAGAGTGGGTGAAGTTGGGTATCCCGGCCCTGGCCCTGTTCCCGGTGACCCCGACTGAGAAAAAGTCGCTGGATGGCGCCGAAGCCTGGAACCCGGACGGTATCGCCCAGCGCGCTACTCGCGCCCTGCGTGAACGTTTCCCCGAGCTGGGGGTGATCACCGACGTTGCCCTCGACCCGTTCACCACCCACGGTCAGGACGGTATTCTCGACGAGGAAGGCTACGTTCAGAACGACATCACTGTTGATGCCCTGGTACGTCAGGCGTTGTCTCACGCCGAAGCCGGTGCCCAGGTGGTAGCGCCTTCGGACATGATGGATGGCCGTATCCAGGCCATTCGCGAAGCCCTTGAGCTGGCCGGTCACGTCAACGTGCGTATCATGGCTTACTCCGCCAAGTACGCCAGTGCCTACTATGGTCCTTTCCGTGATGCAGTCGGTTCGGCGTTGAACCTGGGCAAGGCCAACAAAGCCTCGTACCAGATGGACCCGGCCAACAGTAACGAAGCTCTGCACGAAGTGGCTGCGGATCTGGCCGAAGGCGCTGATATGGTAATGGTCAAGCCAGGCATGCCGTACTTGGATATCCTTTATCGGGTCAAGGATGAATTCAAGGTCCCGACCTTTGTCTATCAAGTCAGTGGCGAGTACTCCATGCACATGGCCGCGATCCAGAACGGCTGGCTCAGTGAAGGTGTGATCCTGGAATCCCTCACGGCCTTCAAACGGGCAGGAGCTGATGGCATCCTGACCTATTTCGCTGTTCGCGCTGCTCAATTGATGAGAGGGCAGTAACGCCCTTCAGGAACGCTAGATGAATAACGAAGTACTCAGTAGTGATGTCGACATGAAGCAAGCCCAGCCGGTACCGGAGCAACTGCTCGAAACGCCGCCGGAGCCTGCTGCGCTGCCTGAGCCTGTGGCCGAAGTCGAGGTTGAGGCGCCTGCGCCCGCCCCGGCGCCAGTTGCGCCGGCCATCGCTGTTCCCGGTCTGGATGACAGTAGCCTGTACATTCACCGCGAGTTGTCCCAGCTGCAGTTCAACATCCGCGTGCTGGAACAGGCGCTGGACGAGAACTACCCGCTGCTGGAGCGGTTGAAGTTCCTGCTGATCTTCTCCAGCAACCTGGATGAGTTCTTCGAAATTCGTGTGGCGGGCCTGAAGAAGCAGATCACCTTTGCCCGTGAGCAGGCCGGCGCTGACGGCCTGCAGCCGCACCAGGCACTGGCACGGATCAGTGAAGTGGTGCACAGCGAGGTGGACCGTCAGTACGCGATCCTCAACGATGTGCTGCTGCCTGAGCTGGAAAAGCACCACATCCGCTTTATCCGCCGCCGTCACTGGAATACCAAGCTCAAGACCTGGGTGCGGCGCTTCTTCCGCGACGAGATCGCACCGATCATCACCCCGATCGGTCTCGACCCGACGCACCCGTTCCCGTTGCTGGTGAACAAGAGCCTGAACTTCATCGTCGAACTCGAAGGTGTCGACGCCTTCGGCCGCGACTCTGGCCTGGCGATCATTCCGGCGCCACGGCTGTTGCCGCGGGTGATCAAGGTTCCGGAGGAGGTAGGAGGCCCTGGTGCCAACTACGTATTCCTCTCGTCGATGATCCATGCTCACGCCGATGACCTGTTCCAGGGCATGAAGGTCAAGGGTTGCTACCAGTTCCGTCTGACCCGGAACGCTGACCTGGCGCTGGACTCCGAGGATGTCGAAGACCTCGCCCGGGCCCTGCGTGGCGAGCTGTTCTCGCGTCGCTATGGCGATGCGGTACGTCTGGAAGTGGCGGATACCTGCCCTAAACACCTCTCGGACTACCTGCTCAAGCAGTTCAGCCTGAGTGAAAGCGAGCTGTACCAGGTGAACGGCCCGGTCAACCTGACCCGGTTGTTCAGCATTACCGGCCTGGACAGCCACCCTGAGTTGCAATACACGCCGTTCACACCAGCAATTCCCAAGCTGCTGCAGAACGCCGAGAACATTTTCAGCGTGGTCGGCAAGCAGGACATCCTGCTCATGCACCCCTTCGAGTCGTTCACTCCGGTGGTCGATCTGCTGCGCCAGGCCGCCAAGGACCCGCATGTTCTGGCCGTGCGCCAGACCCTGTACCGCAGCGGTGCCAACTCGGAGATCGTCGACGCGCTGGTCGATGCCGCGCGTAACGGCAAGGAGGTCACCGCGGTGATCGAATTGCGCGCGCGTTTCGATGAAGAATCCAACCTGCAGCTGGCCAGCCGTCTGCAGGCCGCCGGTGCGGTGGTGATTTACGGTGTGGTCGGTTTCAAGACCCACGCCAAGATGATGCTGATCCTGCGCCGCGAAGCCGGCGAGATTGTACGCTACGCGCACCTGGGTACCGGTAACTACCACGCCGGTAACGCCCGCCTGTACACCGACTACAGCCTGCTGACCTCGGACGACGCCTTGTGTGAAGACGTCGGCAAGTTGTTCAGCCAGTTGATCGGCATGGGTAAAACCCTGCGCATGAAAAAACTGCTGCACGCGCCGTTCACCCTGAAGAAGGGCATGCTCGACATGATTGCGCGCGAAACCCAGTTTGCCCTTGAGGGCAAACCTGCGCACATCATCGCCAAGTTCAACTCGCTGACCGATCCGAAGATCATCCGCGCCTTGTACAAAGCCAGTCAGTCAGGGGTGCGTATCGACCTGGTGGTGCGCGGCATGTGCTGCCTGCGTCCGGGCATTGCCGGGGTGTCGCATAACATCCAGGTACGCTCGATCATCGGCCGCTTCCTCGAGCACACGCGGGTGTTCTACTTCCTCAACGGTGGCGAGGAGCAGATGTTCCTTTCCAGTGCTGACTGGATGGAGCGCAACCTCGACAAGCGCGTCGAGACTTGCTTCCCGGTCGAGGGCAAGAAGCTGATCCTGCGGGTGAAGAAGGAGCTGGAAGGGTACCTGACCGACAACACCCATGCCTGGATCCTGCAACCGGACGGCCGCTATGTGCGCAGCACGCCTACCGGCAACCAGAATCCGCGCAGTGCTCAGGCTACTCTGCTCGAGCGCCTGAGCAATCCGGTGCTTATCGTACGCTGAGGACGAAACCGACCCGGGTCAGCCACTCGGCTTCCAGGCCGAAGTCGGCCTGGGTCAGTTGATTCTCTTCCAGCCAGCCCGCCGGGAATTCGACATCCAGGCTGTCGCCTTTGGCGTGCAGGGTTACCGTGGGCATCTGCTGGGTGCCGCGGATGTGGTGGAAGAGGATCGCGAAGCGCAGCAGCACGCACAGGCGAATCAGCTTGGCGCCGTCTTCGCCGAACTCGGCGAACTTGTCCTTGGGAATGTTGCGTCGGTGCCCGCGTACCAGCAGTGCGAGCATCTGCTGGTCTTCCCGGGAGAAGCCTGCCAGGTCGGAGTGTTCGATCAGGTAGGCGCCATGTTTGTGGTAGTGATAGTGGGCGATATCCAGGCCCACCTCATGCACCTTGGCGGCCCAGCCGAGCAGCTCACGCCAGATACCGTCTTCCAGGTCCCAGGCCTTGGCCACCTGGTCGAAGGCGTGCAAGGCTTTGCGCTCGACGCGGGCGGCCTGGCCCTGATCGACGTGATAGCGCTCCATCAGCGACGACAGAGTGCGCTCACGCACGTCTTCATGGTGATGGCGGCCCAGCAGGTCATACAGCACGCCTTCGCGCAGGGCGCCGTCACAGTGGTCCATGCGCTGTAGTTCCAGGGCATCGAATATCGCTTCGAGAATCGCCAGGCCGGCCGGGAAGATCGTCCGGCGGTCCGGTTTGACGCCTTCGAAGTCGATCTTGTCGGCCTCACCCAACTTGAACAGCTTGCGCTTGAGCCAGGCCAGGCCTTCGGCGTTGACCTCGCCGCTGCCCATGCCCGCTGACTTGATCGCCAGGCCGATGGCGCGGATGGTCCCCGAGGAGCCGATGGCTTCGTCCCAGGTCAGGCGGTGCAGGGCGTTCTCGATGCTCATCAGCTCCAGGCGCGCGGCGGTGTACGCCTGGGCGTAGCGTGCCGGGGTAATCTTGCCGTCACGGAAATAGCGCTGGGTGTAGCTGACGCAGCCCATCTGCAGGCTTTCGCGCAGCAGCGGCTCGAAGCGTTGGCCAATGATGAACTCGGTACTGCCGCCACCGATATCGGCGACCAGGCGTTTACCGGGGGTGTCGGCCAGGGTGTGGGAAACGCCGAGATAGATCAGGCGGGCTTCCTCACGGCCGGAAATGACTTCTACCGGATGACCGAGAATTTCTTCGGCGCGACGGATGAATTCGCCGCGGTTGCGGGCCTCGCGCAGGGCGTTGGTGCCAACGATACGCACCGCGCCGTCAGGCATACCGCTGATCAGCTGGGCAAAGCGCTTGAGGCAGTCCAGACCGCGCTGCATGGACTCTTCGTTGAGCTGGCGCTCTTCGTTGATGCCGGCGGCCAACTGAACCTTCTCCCCAAGCCGCTCAAGAATGCGGATCTCGGTATGGTGGGCCTTGGCCACAACCATATGGAAGCTGTTGGAGCCCAGGTCGATGGCAGCGATCAAGGACAGATTCTTGGCTGTGGTTTGCGGCATGGTCATGGCTTCTCGGTCGATAACCCGGCAATCGTGCCACGATCCTGGGCTGACGCCAACGCGCAGCTTATCAAGGCTTGATGCAGGGCAGGTTGATTGAGGAAATATGACTTTCCCGTGACAGCGATGATATGCGCGGTCATGCACAACTATAGTTACACTCAATCGTCGGCGACTTCCTGTAAGTCGCCGGTGCGGCTATGATGGGCCACGTTTTTTTGCTTACGACCTTGGAGACTTCCATGAGCAGCGATCTTATCAAACACGTCACCGACGCCACCTTCGAAGCCGAAGTCCTGAAGGCTGAAGGCCCGGTGCTGGTCGACTACTGGGCTGAATGGTGCGGCCCTTGCAAAATGATCGCTCCGGTTCTGGACGACATCGCCGCTACCTACGCGGGCAAACTGACCGTCGCCAAGCTGAACATCGACGATAACCAGGAAACTCCGGCCAAGCACGGCGTGCGTGGTATCCCGACGCTGATGCTGTTCAAGAACGGCAACGTCGAGGCCACCAAGGTCGGCGCACTGTCCAAGTCTCAGCTGGCAGCCTTCCTGGACGCCAATATCTGAGTCAAAAAAGCCCCGCATTCGTCGGGGCTTTTCTTTATCTGGTGACTAGACGCCAGAAAAAGCAGGTGTTACATTCGGCCTCGCACTGTTTTTTTGGTGCCCTCTGCACGCCGTCGCCGACGCATCCCTAATTCGAATCAGTACGCGATCCTGTCGCCTTCTTTGCGGCGCGGCTTCATTAAGCCAGAAGCTTAATTCCCCCTTCTTACATGATTACGTCATCCCCCTTATGAACCTGACTGAACTCAAGCAAAAGCCGATTACCGATCTGCTCGAAATGGCCGAACAGATGGGCATAGAAAATATGGCCCGTTCGCGCAAGCAAGATGTGATTTTCTCCCTGTTGAAAAAGCATGCGAAAAGCGGCGAGGAAATCTCCGGTGACGGCGTGCTGGAGATTCTCCAGGACGGCTTCGGCTTCCTGCGCTCGGCTGACGCCTCCTACCTGGCCGGCCCGGACGACATCTACGTGTCGCCAAGCCAGATCCGTCGCTTCAACCTGCGTACCGGCGACACCATCGTCGGTAAGATCCGCCCGCCAAAAGAAGGCGAGCGTTACTTCGCCCTGCTGAAAGTCGACACCATCAACTTCGACCGGCCGGAAAACGCGAAGAACAAGATCCTGTTCGAAAACCTGACGCCGCTGTTCCCTAACGAGCGCCTGAAGATGGAAGCCGGTAACGGTTCCACCGAAGACCTCACCGGCCGGGTTATCGATCTTTGCGCCCCGATCGGCAAAGGCCAGCGTGGTTTGATCGTTGCTCCGCCAAAAGCGGGTAAAACGATCATGCTGCAGAACATCGCGGCCAACATCACCCGTAACAATCCCGAGTGCCACCTGATCGTCCTGTTGATCGACGAGCGCCCGGAAGAAGTGACCGAAATGCAGCGCACCGTGCGCGGCGAAGTGGTTGCCTCGACCTTCGACGAGCCACCAACCCGCCACGTGCAGGTTGCCGAAATGGTCATCGAGAAGGCCAAGCGCCTGGTCGAACACAAAAAAGACGTGGTCATCCTGCTCGACTCGATCACCCGTCTGGCGCGTGCCTACAACACCGTGATCCCGAGCTCCGGCAAGGTCCTGACCGGTGGTGTCGATGCCCACGCCCTGGAGAAGCCAAAGCGTTTCTTCGGTGCTGCGCGTAACATCGAAGAAGGCGGCTCGCTGACCATCATCGCCACCGCGCTGGTTGAAACCGGCTCGAAGATGGATGAAGTGATCTACGAAGAGTTCAAGGGCACCGGTAACATGGAGCTGCCACTGGACCGCAAGATCGCCGAGAAGCGTGTGTTCCCGGCCATCAACATCAACCGTTCCGGTACCCGTCGCGAAGAGCTGCTGACTGCCGACGACGAACTGCAGCGCATGTGGATCCTGCGCAAGCTGCTGCACCCGATGGACGAAGTTGCCGCCATCGAGTTCCTGATCGACAAGCTCAAGCAGACCAAGACCAACGACGAGTTCTTCTTGTCGATGAAACGCAAGTAAACGAGTGCGTTACGCAAGAGCCGGGGCAACCCGGCTTTTTGCTATCTGTACTTTGGCTATTCTGGCCGGCCGGGTTAGGCGATACACTTTGCACCCCGACCGGTACGGCGAATACGAGGCTTTTGCATGCAGTATCGCGATTTGCGCGACTTTATCCGTGGCCTGGAACAGCGCGGCGAACTCAAGCGCATCCAGGTTCCGATTTCTCCAGTCCTGGAAATGACTGAAGTCTGCGACCGCACCCTGCGCGCCAAAGGCCCGGCGCTATTGTTCGAAAAGCCCACGGGCTTCGACATCCCGGTGCTTGGCAACCTGTTTGGTACCCCTGAGCGGGTGGCCATGGGTATGGGCGCCGAGTCGGTCAGCGAGCTGCGCGAGATCGGCAAACTGCTGGCCTTCCTTAAGGAACCTGAGCCGCCCAAGGGCCTCAAGGATGCCTGGTCGAAGCTGCCGATCTTCAAGAAAGTCGTGTCCATGGCGCCGAAAGTGGTCAAGGACGCTGCCTGTCATGAAGTGATCATCGAAGGTGAAGACGTCGACCTCGGCATGTTGCCGGTGCAGCACTGCTGGCCGGGCGATGTCGCGCCGCTGATTACCTGGGGCCTGACGGTAACCCGCGGGCCGAACAAGGAGCGCCAGAACCTGGGGATCTATCGCCAGCAGGTGATTGGTCGCAACAAGGTGATCATGCGCTGGCTCAGCCATCGCGGCGGCGCTCTGGACTATCGCGAGTGGTGCGAGAAGCATCCTGGCCAGCCGTTCCCGGTGTCCGTAGCCCTGGGTGCCGACCCTGCGACCATCCTCGGTGCGGTAACACCAGTGCCGGACACCCTCTCCGAGTACGCCTTTGCCGGCCTGTTGCGCGGCAACCGTACCGAGCTGGTGAAATGCCGTGGCAATGACCTGCAAGTACCGGCCACCGCCGAAATCATCCTCGAGGGTGTGATTCACCCGGGCGAGATGGCTCCGGAAGGCCCTTACGGCGACCATACCGGCTACTACAACGAAGTGGACAGCTTCCCGGTGTTTACCGTGGAGCGCATCACCCACCGCAAGAATCCGATCTATCACAGCACCTACACCGGCCGTCCACCTGATGAGCCGGCGATTCTCGGTGTGGCGCTCAATGAAGTGTTCGTACCGATCCTGCAGAAGCAGTTCCCGGAGATCACCGACTTCTATCTGCCGCCGGAAGGCTGTTCCTACCGCATGGCGGTGGTGACCATGAAGAAGCAGTATCCGGGGCACGCCAAGCGCGTCATGCTCGGTGTCTGGTCGTTTTTGCGACAGTTCATGTATACCAAGTTCGTTATTGTCACCGACGACGACATCAATGCCCGTGACTGGAATGATGTGATCTGGGCAATTACCACGCGCATGGACCCCAAGCGCGATACGGTGATGATCGACAACACCCCGATCGACTACCTGGACTTTGCTTCGCCGATTTCCGGCCTGGGCTCGAAGATGGGCCTGGATGCGACGAACAAGTGGCCAGGAGAAACCACCCGTGAATGGGGACGGGTCATCGTCAAGGATGAAGCTGTCACCCGGCGGATCGATGAGTTGTGGAACCAGTTGGGAATAGACTAAATGCAGGTAACCTTGCAGCCGTCCGGGGCCGTGTTGGTGCTCAACCCCGGGGAAAGGATTCTGGATGGGGCACGGCGTCTGGGCTATGACTGCCCGCAGAGCTGCCGCAATGGCAACTGCCATGTCTGCGCTGCGTTGCTGGTCGAAGGGCGGGTGCGTCAGGATGGCCAGGAGCGTGATCATGGCGAACTGTTCACGTGTATCGCCGAGCCGCTGGAGGACTGTGTGTTGCTGTGGGATGGCGTGCTCGCGTTAGGCGAGTTGCCGGTACGGACACTGGCCTGTCAGTTGAGTGAATGCGTTGAGGTCGGTGGCGACGTCTGGCGGGTACGCCTGCGGGCGCCAGCCGGGAAACCGCCGCGTTACCACGCCGGGCAGTACTTGATGATCGAGCGCGAGGGGGGCGATAAAGCCGCCTTCTCCCTGGCATCGGCACCGCACGGCGGGCGCGACCTTGAGCTGCATGTGCTGGCCCGCGAGAACAGCGCAGTGGAGTTGATCGCGCAGTTGCAGCGCAACGGCATGGCGCGCCTCGAGATGCCTTTTGGCGATACGCACCTGGCCGAGCTGCCCGATGGTCCGCTGGTGCTGATTGCCGCGGGCACCGGTATGGCGCAGATGCACAGCCTGATCGAACATTGCCGGGCCCAGGGTTTCAAGCATCCGGTCCATCTGTACTGGGGCGTGCGCCTTCCGGAAGACTTCTATCAGATTGAGCACTGGGCCGAATGGGAGCGCCTGCCGAACCTGTTCCTGCACAAGGTGGTCAGCGACCTGTGTGGCTGGGAAGGGCGCTGCGGGATGCTGCATGAAGCTGTCTGCGAGGATCTGAACGACCTGGCCGGTGTGCATGTTTATGCCAGCGGTTCGCCGAATATGATCTATGCCACGCTTGATGCACTGGTCGAGGCCGGGATGGACGCGCACCAGATGCGCGCCGATGTCTTCGCTTATGCACCGCGCGGTTGAATGACGGAATAAGGCACGCTGCAATAGCGTGCCGGCTTTAATAACCACCGTTATTTGTTCCGGGCATAAGACAATTATTATTGCCAGCAGCGTAAATAACTTTCGCTACACTTGAGATAACACCCGGCTGCTTGCTCAAAGCCTTGCTGCAGGGCGCCCCCGGGGTGAGGAGAGGCTTGTATTGAATACACAATCTGCCGTACGGTAAGTACGCGGATAACGTATTCGTTTACAGTGACTCACTTCAGTAGTTCACGAGGAGTTCTGGCGGCAGCTATGTCGGCGATTGAAACTGCATCTTTGAATGTGGCCTATCCTCCGTTGCTCGACTTCGGACAGCAACTGTCCCATGAGCAACTTAAACTTTCGGTTCAACAGACCATGTCCCTGCATCAGGGTGGGCCCGTCTGGCTGTTTGCCTACGGTTCGCTGATCTGGCGGCCGGAGTGCAATGCCGCCGAGCGCCGGCGGGCCAAAGTGCATGGCTATCATCGCGGTCTTTACCTCTGGTCCCATGAGCACCGGGGCACCCCGGAGTGTCCGGGTCTGGTGTTTGGTCTGGATCGCGGCGGCTCGTGTGGTGGCTTTGCCTATCGCTTGCCTGAAGAGTGCCTGGAAGACTCGTTGCTGGCTTTGTGGCAGCGCGAGATGCCATATCCGGCCTATCGGCCACACTGGCTGAGCTGTCGCCTCGACGACGGCAGCAAGGTTCAGGCCTTGGGTTTTGTGCTGGAGCGGCATCTGCCGTGTTATGCCGGTAACCTGCCGGATGATCTGCTCAGTAAGATCTTCGCCAATGCCAAGGGGCGCTACGGCAGCACCCGTGACTACGTCGAGCAGACCCTCAATGCCTTGCGTAGCCATGCCATGCCGGACCGCAATCTGGAAGCCCGCTTTCGGCGCTGCCATTTTCCGGAATAGCTAGGTTTCAGCGGTAGAAATGAGAATTGTTAATCTGTCGGGAAAGGCTCTGGCACGCTACTATTGCGCCTTGGCATTAACTGGAAAGGCAAGGATCAAGGATGAAGTGGTTTGCAGCGCTGCTGTTACTGGCGGCAGGTATCGCCCATGCTGATATCAAACTGGAATTTGTCGAGAAAACCGTACCGGCCTATCCGGCTGAACTGCGTCAGGCGGCCATCACCGGTTCGGTAAGGGTCGGTTTTCAGGTGCTCGCCGACGGCAGCGTCAA
Source organism: Pseudomonas sp. GZD-222 (assembly GCF_049310525.1). Lineage (NCBI taxonomy): Bacteria > Pseudomonadati > Pseudomonadota > Gammaproteobacteria > Pseudomonadales > Pseudomonadaceae > Pseudomonas > Pseudomonas sp. GZD-222. Next base: position 21,668 of record NZ_JBMOWO010000044.1, on the reverse strand, counting down.
TGATGTGAAAGTCATCCAGAGCAGCGAGCCGGCGTTTGCCGATGCTGCGCTGAGCGCCGTGCGGCAATGGCGCTTCAAGCCGTGGACAGTGTCAGGCGACAATCCCGCGCAGATCGACGTGCAGAACGATCTGATTTTCCGCCTTAACAACAAGCAGGAATTGTGGGAAATCTACGAGCGTGTCGGGCTGATCCTGATGACCTGTCGGCAGTTCAGCGACGAAGTGGCGCAACACCGTAAAGACGATGCCGGCCGATCGCTCAAGGATATGAAAACCACCCAGTTGTCGATCCGCATGATCTCCCAGGCCACTGAAGACGGCGTCACCAGCTACAAAAAGTCGCTTGCCAGCTCGAAGTCGTTCGAGAAAGCCTTGCCGAATATCATCGAACGCTGCCAGACCTACCCCGGCCTGGACTTTGTCGACGTCTGGCCTGAATCCTTGCGCCAGAAGCTGGCCCAGAAGCTGGCTCAGAAGTACTGAGGTGCTCCCGGGCCTCAAGCGGGTTCAGCGGGTGGTCACCACCAGCTTGCCCACGGCCTGGCGCTGACCGAGCCTGTCGATGGCGGCGCCGGCCTCGGCCAGCGGGAAGGTTTGCGACACCAGCGGCTTGAGCTTGCCTTTGGCGAACCAGGCAAACAGCTGCTCGAAGTTCGCCGCGTTATCGGCCGGCTGGCGCTGGGCGAACGCCCCCCAGAACACGCCGAGCACTGCCGCACCCTTGAGTAGCGCCAGGTTTACCGGTAGCTCGGGGATGCGCCCGCTGGCAAAGCCCACCACCAGCAGGCGGCCATTCCAGGCAATGCCGCGCACCGCCTGGTCGAACAGGTCGCCGCCGACCGGGTCGTAGATCACATCGGCACCGTTGCCGCCGGTCAGGCGTTTGATCTCGTCCTTGAGGCTGTGCTCGCTGTAATTGATCAGCTCATCGGCACCGGCGGCCTTGGCTACGGCGAGTTTCTCGGCGCTGCTGGCTGCAGCGATGACCCGCGCGCCCATGGCCTTGCCGATTTCCACCGCCGCCAAGCCGACGCCGCCCGAGGCGCCCAGTACCAGCAGGGTCTCGCCCGCCTTGAGCTGGCCGCGTTGCTGCAGGGCATGCATCGAGGTGCCGTAGGTCATGCCGAAGGCGGCAGCCTGGGTGAAGGCCATCTGCTCGGGAATCGGCAGCACGTTGTAGGCCGGTACCGCGACCTGCTCGGCAAAGCTGCCCCAACCGGTCAGGGCCATGACCCGGTCACCGACCTTGTGGCCGGTGACTTTTTCACCGACGGCACTGACGATGCCGGCCGCTTCCCCGCCGGGCGAAAAAGGCAAAGGTGGCTGGAATTGATACTTGCCTTCGATGATCAGGGTGTCGGGAAAATTGACCCCGGCCGCATGTACATCGAGGAGGATCTCGTTCTTCTTCGGTACCGGGCTGGCGACTTCTTCGAGGACCAGGTTCTGTGCCGGACCCAAGGCTTTGCACAACACTGCTTTCATCGGGGCTATTCCTTTGCGCGTAGTGGCCGATAAGTGTAGGTGGGGCACGTTGAGGGTCAACGAGCATGCCCCGTCTTGATAGGCCGATATAAGCCGCTATTCGGCTGCCACTGGTATGCTGGCGCCAACTGTTTGAGGAGCGAATTCGTGAAAGCGTGGATCTTGATGGTACTGGCGCTGATGCTGCCAATGGCGGCCATGGCCGAAGAAGCCAAGGAAGGGGAACCGAAGGTCTCCTACATCTCTTTGACCCCGCCCTTCGTTGGCAACTATGCCCTGGATGGTGGTCCGAAGCTGCGCGTGTTCAAAGCCGACGTAGCATTACGGGTCAACAGCGATGCTGCGGCGACGGCGGTGAAGCATCACGAGCCGCTGATCCGCAACCAACTGGTGGCGCTGTTCACCCAGCAGAACCTGGAAAGCATGAGCAATGTCGAAGCCAAGGAGAAGCTGCGTCAGGAAGCCCTGAAGCAGGTTCAGCAGGTGCTGGAAAACGAAGAAGGCAAGCCGCTGGTTGATGATCTGCTGTTCAACAACCTGATCGTGCAGTAATCCTTACTAGGATGTGAGGCTGCGGCGAAAACGCCCCAGCGCCACGGCGAAGAATGCCAGTCCGATGCCGGCCAGAGCCAGCAGGTCGGGCCAGACCACAGCCAGCCCGCCGTCGCGAAACAGGATGGCCGCGCTGAGGCTGACAAAGTGGGTCGAAGGCGACAGCTGCATGACCCACTGCAGCCACTGCGGCATGCTGTCCAGCGGCGTGCTGCCGCCGGACAGCAAGAGCATGGGGATGATCACCGGAATCGCCAGCAGACCGAATTGCGGGGTCGAACGCGCCAGTGTGGCAAGGAAGATCCCCAATGCCGTACTGGCGAACAGATACAGGGCAGTGACTGCCAGGAACAACCCCAGCGAACCTGCCAGCGGCACACCCAGTGCACCCTTGACCACCACCTCCAGCGACACCCAGGTGCACAGCACCACCACCAGGGCATTACTGCCGATCTTGGCCAGCATGATTTCCAGTGCCGTCAGGGGCAGCACCAGCAGATGATCGAGGGTGCCGTGTTCGCGCTCGCGCAACAGCGCGGTGCCGGTAAGGACAATGGCCAGGATGGTGATGTTGTTGACGATCTGGATCACCGCCAGAAACCAGCCGCCCTCCAGGTTCGGATTGAACAGCGCCCTCGGGCTGATCAGCGCCGGGCTGCTGGATGCCGCCGAGCCCTGGTTGGCGTAGTCCAGCAACTCCCGTTCGAAGATCCGCCCGATGTAGCCGGCGCCCATGAATGCCTGGCTCATGGCGGTGGCGTCGACATTGACCTGCAGCTCCGGCGAGCGTCCGGCCAGCAGGTCGCTCTGGAACTTGACCGGGACATTGATCACGAAGGTGTACAGGCCACTGTCCATGGCTTGGTCGAGCTGGTCATAGGCCAGCGGTACGGCGGTCTGGAATTCCGGTGGTTGCAGGGCTTCGGCCAGCTTGCGCGAGAGCTGGCTGTGGTCTTCGTCGATGACCGCCACGCTGGCGTTGTGCACGCCGATGATCGATCCCGCCGCCGGCATGTAGATCGCCACGCTGAAGGCGTAGAGCAGGAACAGCAGCAGGACGCTGTCGTGGCGCAGGCTGGTCAGCTCTTTGAGACCCAGGCGCAGGGTGTGTGCCAAGCGATGCATCAGACCTCCTGCTTCTTCAGCATGGCCAGGCTCAGGCCGGTGAACCCGAGAAAGAAGCCCAGCAACGCCAGGCATTGTGGCCACAGTTCGCGCAGGCCCAGAGCCTTGGTGAAAGTGCCGACGGCAATGTCGAGAAAGTAGCCGGCCGGGAACAGTTGGCCCATCAGCGCTGCCGAACCATCGAGTGAGGAGCGGGGTACGATCAGGCCTGAAAACTGGATGGTCGGCAGGCTGGTGATGATCATGGTGCCGAGAATCGCGGCGATCTGGGTACGGGTGAACGCCGAGATCAGCAGGCCCAGGCTAGTGGTTGCCAGCAGGTACAACAGACCGCCACAGGCCAGGGCCACGGCACTGCCTTTGAACGGCACGTTGAACAGCCAGCGGTTCATCGCCACCAGCAACGCCAGGTTGATCAAGCTTATCGCCAGGTACGGCGCCTGCTTGCCGAGGAGGAATTCCAGGCGGGTCAGCGGTGTGGCGTAAAAGTTGGTGATCGAGCCCAGCTCTTTCTCACGGACAATCCCCAGGGCGGTGAGCATGGCTGGAATAAAGGCCAGGATCAGTGCCATTACCCCCGGGCCGATGGCGTTGACGCTGACCACGTCCTGGTTGTAGCGAAAGCGGGTTTCCAGGCGCACCGGGGATTGCCCGGGTTGCGCCTTGCTGCTCAGCGCTGCCAGTTGCTCAAGGTTGGCCTGGTGCACGGCTTCGACGTAGTTGCGGCTGGTCTCGGCGCGAAACGGCATGCCACCGTCGAGCCAGGCCGCCACCACCGGTTGGCGCCCGGCATGCAGGTCGCGGCCGAAGCCGGGGGGGATCTCCAGGGCGAGCTTGATTTCCGAACGCTGCAAGCGTTTGTGCAACTGCGCCGAATCGCTGATTGGCGCTTGCTCGGCGAAGTAGCGCGAGCCGCGGAAGGCTTCCAGGTAGGCCCGGCTTTGCGGACTCTGGTCCTGGTCATAGACGGCGAAGGCGAGGTTCTCGACATCCAGCGAGATGCCGTAGCCGAAGATCACCATCATGAACACGGCGCCGAGCAGGGCGAATGCCAGGCGCACTTTGTCACGCAGTAGTTCTTTGCCCTCGCGGGTGGCCACGGCAAACAGGCGTCTGATGCTGAAACCCTGGGACATGGGGAGCGGGCTTGCTGCGCCAGGTGTATCCAGCTGGGTTGTGGCTGCAGGCGCTTCGCTGACCCCTTGGGCCTGCTCCAGGCAGGTGACGAACGCGTCTTCCAGAGTGTCACCGGCAAACTGTTGTTGCAGCGCTGCCGGCGTGTCGCAGGCCAGCACCTTGCCGGCGTGCATCAGGGAAATACGGTCACAGCGCAGCGCTTCGTTCATGAAGTGGGTGGACAGGAAGATGGTCACACCCTGGTCCCGTGACAGTTCGATCAGCAGACACCAGAAGTCATCGCGCGCAGCCGGGTCGACCCCCGAAGTGGGCTCGTCGAGGATCAACACCTCAGGGCGGTGCAGCACCGCCACCGCCAGCGACAAGCGCTGACGCAGGCCCAGGGGCAGGGCGCCGGATTGCTGGTCGGCAATCTCGCCGAGGTCAAAACGCTCGATCAGCTCGGCGATGCGCGGTGCGCTTTCGGTTTTGGGCAGGTCGAAAAGCCGTGCGTGCAGCTCGAGGTTCTGGCGCACGCTGAGCTCGCCATACAGCGAAAAACTCTGGGACATGAAGCCGACCCGCTTGCGTGTGGCCAGGTCCTTGGCATCCACCGGGCGGCCGAGCAGGGTGGCGCTGCCTTCGCTGGCAGGCATCAAGCCCGTGAGCACCTTCATGGTGGTGGTCTTGCCGCAGCCGTTGGAACCGAGAAAGCCGAAAATTTCACCGCGGCCGATGGCGAAGCTGACCTTGTTCACAGCGGTGAAGTCACCGAAGCGCAGGGTCAGTTCATGGGCTTCGATGGCAATCGTTGCGTCACCGGCAGGGCGCGGAGGTATCTGCAAGGGCTGGGCGTCGTGGGCGCTGTCACCCTGGAAGTGCGTGAAGGCGTCATCCAGTTTGCCACTGGCGGTGACGCTGGCCAGGTCCTGACTGAGCCCTGAGGCAATCAACCGGCCGCGATCGAGCATCAGGCAATGCTCGAACTGCTCGGCCTCTTCCATGTAGGCGGTGGCCACCAGCAGGGTCAACTGCGGCCGCTCCTGGCGTACCTGTTCAACCAGCTCCCAGAAGCGCCGGCGTGACAGCGGGTCGACGCCGGTAGTCGGCTCGTCGAGGATCAACAGGTCCGGCTCGTGGATCAGCGCGCAGCACAAACCGAGTTTCTGCTTCATGCCGCCGGACAACTTGCCCGCTGGCCGCTCGGCAAATCGGGCGAGGTCGGTAGCCAGCAGCAGGTTGTGCATGCGCTGCTCACACTCCGTGGCACTGAGGCCGAACAGGGTGGCGAAGAAGCGGATGTTTTCGCTGATCGACAGTTCAGGGTAGAGGTTGTTGCCCAGGCCCTGGGGCATGAAGGCGATCCGCGGGTACAGACTATTGCGGTGACGACGTTTGCGGATCGAACCACCGAGTACCGAAAGCTCACCGGCCTGCAGCTTTTTCACCCCGGCGATCAGCCCCAGCAGGCTGGACTTGCCAGCACCGTCCGGGCCGATCAGGCCGCAACGGGTGCCGGCCGGCAGGTGGAAGGTAATGTCCTGCAGGGCGTCCAGCGTGCCGTAGCGGTGGCTGATGCCCTCGGCCTGCAGCGCCAGTGCGTTCATTGCAGATTGGCCGGCCAGCCCACTTCAGCGGTGCGTACGTAGCCCGCACCTGGCATGCCGGGCTTGGCCTGAGGTACGGCGCTGGGTTCGGTCAGACGCAGCTTGACCCGGAACACCAGCTTCTGCCGTTCATCGCGGGTTTCCACCTGTTTCGGCGTGAATTGGGCCTTGGCGGCTACAAACGCGATTTTTGCCGGCAGGGCTTTTTCCGGCAGAGCGTCGAGCACCACCCGGGCTTGATCACCGACGGTCAGTCGGCCGGTGGTCGAAGCTGGCAGGTAAAGGTTCATGTACTGGTCGTTCGGGTCGATCAGCATCAACACCCGGCCGCCAGCGCCGAGGACTTCACCCGGCTCGGCCAGGCGCAGCTGGATGACGCCGTCGATGGGGGCCCGCAAGCTGCTGTCATCAATCTCGCTGGTGAGTTGTGCAACCTGGGCCTGGGCGGCACCGATAGCCGCCTTGATCGCGGCCAGTTGAGCGCGCGCCGCGACCACTGCGGAACAGGCGGTGTCGTAGCGCGCCTGCTGTTGGTCGAGTAATTGCTGACTCGCGTATTTGCGCTGGAAAATTTCCCGGACCCGCTTGAGCTCCTGGCTGGCCAGCAGTTGTTCGCTCTGGCGCAGTTGCACATTGGCCTGGGCCGCCGCGTAGTTTTCCTGGGCCCGCAGCACTTCGGCTTCAGCCTGGTTGCGTTGGGCTTCGAGGGTGCGGGTGTCGATGCGCGCCAGCAGCTGGCCCTGGCGAACCACATCGCCTTCGTCGACCAGTACCTCGGCCAGGCGCCCGGGAATCTTGCTGGCGATCTGCACTTCAGTGGCTTCGAGCCGGCCATTGCCCATGCTCAGGCCTTCGGGCAGGCGGTCGTGCAGGGATTTCCAGTAACCCAGGCCGCCCGCAGCCAGAAGCAGGGCGATCAAGGCACCGGCGAAGAGTTTCGGGGTATGTTGGCTCATCAGTCTGCGTCCTGCTGCATTCACGTCAGAGTGTGACGTGGCACCGATCCTGGTGCGTTGATGTTCGTCAAATGTGCGGCAATCCTACCCTGTTTAACGCAGTGCGAGTACCGCGGCCCATTGTTCGGGCGTAACCGGCATGACTGACAGGCGGCTGCCTTTCTGTACCAGAGGCAGTTCAGCCAGCGCCGTCTGCTGTTTGAGGTAACCCAGGCCGAGGACTTTGCCGAAGGTCTCCACATGGGCTACATCGACAGCGCTCCAGGGATTCTTTTCATCGCTGGCCTTGCCATCGAAGTAATGGCTTTGCGGGTCCAGGGCTGTCGGGTCGGGGTAGGCGGCGGCACTGATCCGGGCGATACCGGCGATTCCGGGCTCGGGGCAGCTGGAGTGATAGAAGAAAAACTGGTCACCCACCGCCATGCTGCGCAGGAAATTGCGCGCCTGATAGTTGCGAACGCCGTCCCAGCGCGTCTCTTTCAAGCGCGCCAGATCCTTGATCGAGAGTTCGTCGGGCTCGGATTTCATCAGCCAATAGGCCATCGGTGCTGCTCCTGGCGAAATTTGAAATAACCTGTTGCATGAAACCGACAGTCGGTTGGCGTCAAGGTTTGCGTGTCGACGCAGGTTGTCGGAGAATGCGCCCATTTTAAGCTTGACGCTGCTGCAACCACTAAAAAACGTTGCTGACAACGTGATCAGTTTGCCTGAGGGGGGCAATCAATGAATCGCAAACCGGACTTGCTCTGGATTCTGGTGTTTCTGTTCGGTTTGGGTGTGGTCACTACCGGTTATGCGCAAAGCCTGTGGGAGCGCAAACTTGACGCTCCATACGAAATGCCGGTCAATCCGCAACAACGTTGATCGCTTTACTGGCGCCTCTCAGACAGGCGCCAGATACCAACCACGGTCCGAGACCGTTCCTTGTAGCGGTACATCCCAGCTGGCCTGAGCCAGTCGTTCGACTTTTTGGCACTCATGCGCCAGGCCCAGTAGCAACGGCTTTTTCCAGGCCTTGCGGCGGGCTTGATAGGCCAGGCTGCGATCATAGAAACCACCGCCCATACCCAGTCGGCCACCTTCCTCGTCAAATCCCACCAGCGGCAGCAGGATCAGGTCCAGCGCCCAGATCGGCCGTTGCCGCGCCAGATTGATGTGCGGTTCGGCGATACGGAATCGGTTGCGGCGCAGCTTTTCACCCTGCTCGATACGCTGAAAGACCATTTTGCTTTTTGGCCAGGCGTGCAGCACCGGAAGATAGGTGCGTTTGCCTCGCCGCTGCGCCTCGCGCAGCAGCAGGCGCGGGTCGATCTCGCAATCATTGGGCAGGTACAGGGCGATGTGCCGGGCGCGGCGGAACAGCGGATGCTGGGCCAGTTGCCGGTACAGCCCAAGCGCAGCCTGACGTTGCTGGGCCGGGCTCAAGGCACGGCGGGCATCGCGTAGCAGGCGGCGGAGTTGGGGGCGGGTGAGCGGCGCGGTGTCGGTCATGGCACGGGCGTTTCCCAGAGAGGGCTGCCCCCAGCAGGGTGACAGCTCGATTTGCCCGCTTGAGGGCGCGGGCAAAGGTAATTCAGGCTCCCCGACGAACCGCTGTCGGTGTAGCCCTTGAACCCGAAAGTTCAAGGTGGAGATTGCAGGAGGCGTTAAGGCTTTCCGTCAAGCGGACATGCACACCTGCCCCACGTGCAACCCCCGTGGTTGTGCGTATCGGCTCAGGGACATGACCGACTGGCAAGCACTCCAGGGAGTGGCGCCAGTATACCGATACTCAACCCTTATTTGAATCTTGATCGTCACTCAGTGCCTGATCGACGCGCTCAAGCAGGTCGCGGACCTGTTCGCGGGTGGCGCCACCGGCTGGAACTTCAGGACGTTCCTGATTGTGCAGCAGGTCGTGAGTGATGTTCAGTGCAGCCATCACCGCAATCCGGTCGGCACCGATGACTTTGCCGCTGCTGCGGATCTCACGCATTTTGCCATCCAGGTAGCGTGCGGCGCTGACCAGGTTGCTGCGCTCTTCGGGCGGACAGATGATCGAATATTCTTTGTCGAGGATCTGAACGGTGACGCTATTGCTTGAACTCATGAGTCTTGCTCCAGGGCCTTGAGTCGCAAAATCATCGATTCGACCTTACGCCGGGCGATTTCGTTTTTTTCGATGAGGTGGGCGCGCTCCTCGCGCCAGGACTTTTCCTGAGCTAATAGGAGTGCGTTTTGCCGTTTTAGTTGCTCGACTCGCTCAATCAGCAGCTCGAATCGGCCCATCAGCGTTTGCAGATCGTTCTCTTGCATTGGTTGCCACTCGATTCGCTCTGGGGGTGGTTGCCCGGTTTATGCCCTGGCCTGCCCCGAGTTGGCCGCGTCGATGGTCTTGGCGCGCCTGCCGGTGCTAGGATACAAGGTCTTCATTCTAGTCATTGCGCCGTCTGGCGCCTAGTTGCCCATGCCCAATACCAATTCGCCGTATACCGCTTTCGCCACCTTGCTCAGCAGTAATGGGCATCCTGTTTCCCCTGCCGAGCTGCACGGGCTATTGCTCGGACGCAGCTGCGCAGGCGCCGGCTTCGACGCCGAGGCCTGGCTGGCCGATGCCGCCCACCTGCTGGAAAACGATCCGGCAGACAATGTTCGCAACGCTTTGATCGGCCTGCAGGAGATGGTCAAAGGTGAACTCACCGGCGACGATATCACTGTTGTCTTGCTGCTGCCGGGCGATGAAGCCGCGCTGACCGACCGGGCTGTGGCCCTGGGTGAGTGGTGCAAGGGCTTCCTCTATGGTTTTGGCCTGAATTCCGGCGGCCTGACCCTGAGCGTCGAGGCCAAGGAAATTCTCCAGGATCTGGATGCCATCTCCCAGGTTCAGGACGCTCTGGAAGAGTCCGAGGACGGCGAAAGCGACTACATGGAAGTCATGGAGTACCTGCGCGTCGCCCCTCTGTTGCTGTACACGGAGCTGGCCAAACCGGTTGAGCCTGCTGCCAAACCTTCGCTGCACTGATTGTTGAGGGACCCTTCTGCCCATGAGCCATATCCCCAAGTCGGAATACGCCCGTCGACGCAAGGCGCTGATGGCGCAGATGGAGCCCAACAGTATTGCCATCCTGCCCGCCGCCGCGGTTGCCATTCGCAATCGCGACGTCGAGCATGTGTACCGCCAGGACAGCGACTTCCAGTACCTGAGCGGTTTCCCCGAGCCTGAAGCAGTAATCGCCCTGATCCCGGGGCGCGAGCATGGCGAATACGTGCTGTTCTGCCGTGAACGCAACCCAGAGCGCGAGCTGTGGGACGGGCTGCGCGCAGGTCAGGAGGGCGCGGTGCGCGACTTCGGTGCCGATGACGCCTTCCCCATTACCGACATCGACGACATCCTGCCCGGCCTTATCGAAGGCCGTGACCGGGTTTACTCGGCCATGGGCAGCAACCCGGAATTCGACCGTCACCTGATGGAGTGGATCAATGTGATCCGCTCCAAGGCCCGTCTTGGCGCCCAGCCACCGAACGAGTTCGTTGCCCTGGATCATCTCCTGCACGACATGCGCCTGTATAAGTCGGCAGCAGAAGTGAAAGTGATGCGCGAGGCCGCGGCGATTTCCGCCCGTGCCCATGTGCGGGCCATGCAGGCCTGTCGTGCGGGACTGCGCGAGTACAGTCTGGAAGCCGAGCTGGATTACGAGTTCCGCAAGGGCGGGGCGAAAATGCCGGCCTACGGCTCGATTGTCGCGGCCGGGCGCAATAGCTGCATCCTGCACTACCAGGAGAACGACGCGCTGCTCAAGGACGGTGACCTGGTGTTGATCGACGCCGGTTGCGAGATCGACTGCTACGCCAGCGACATCACCCGTACTTTCCCGGTCAGCGGGGAGTTCTCGCCGGAGCAGAAGGCGATCTATGAACTGGTGCTCAAGGCGCAGGAAGCCGCCTTTGCCGTTATCGCGCCAGGCAAGCACTGGAATCACGCCCATGAAGCGACAGTGCAAGTGATCACCGAAGGGCTGGTGGCGTTGGGGCTGCTCAAGGGCACTGTCGAAGAACTGATCGAAAGTGAGGCCTATCGGGCCTTCTACATGCACCGCGCCGGTCACTGGCTGGGCATGGATGTGCATGATGTCGGCGAATACAAGGTCGGCGGTCAGTGGCGTGTGCTCGAGCCGGGCATGGCCCTGACGGTGGAACCTGGCATCTACATCGGTGCCGATAACCAGAGTGTCGCGAAGAAATGGCGTGGCATTGGTGTACGTATCGAGGATGACGTAGTGGTAACAAAGCAGGGCTGTGAAATCCTGACTTCAGGTGTGCCGAAGACTGTCGCCGAAATCGAGGCCTTGATGGCTGCTGCGCGCAGTGCTGCGGCATGAATCGGGTCAATCTGGCAATTATTGGCGGTGGCCTGGTCGGCGCCAGCCTGGCGCTTGCCTTGCAAGCCGGGGCCAAGGCTCGCGGCTGGAAGATCCTGCTGATCGAGCCCTTTGCGCCGGGTGACACCTACCAGCCGAGTTATGACGCGCGCTCCTCGGCCCTGTCCTTCGGTACCCGACAGATCTATGAGCGTCTGGGCCTGTGGCAACAGATCGCCCGGCGGGCCGAGCCGATCCGCCAGATCCAGGTCTCCGACCGTGGCCGGTTTGGCGCCACGCGTCTGGATGCACTGGAGGAAGGGGTTCCCGCGCTGGGTTATGTGGTGGAGAACGCCTGGCTTGGCCAGTGCCTGTGGAAAGGCCTGGATGCCGAGGTGGTGAGCTGGCGTTGCCCGGCTGAAGTAACGGCCATGCAGGCGCTGGAAGACGGTTATCGGTTGTCACTGAACGACGACACCCTGATTGAATGCGACCTGGCAGTGCTGGCTGATGGCGGCCGTTCCGGCTTGCGCGAGCAGCTGGGTATCCATGTCAGCCAGCGGCCGTACAACCAGAGCGCGCTGATTGCCAACATCACCCCGAGTGAAGCGCATTGCGGCCAGGCCTTCGAGCGCTTCACCGATGAGGGGCCAATGGCCTTGCTGCCGTTGCCGGAAAACCGCTGTGCGCTGGTCTGGACCCGCGCCGGCATGGACGCCAAACGCTTGGCCGAACTGGACGAGCGCAGCTTCCTCAGCGAGCTGCAGGATGTCTTCGGCTACCGCCTGGGGGCCTTGCGCCAGGTCGGTGCCCGGCATCTGTACCCCTTGTCGCTGATTGAAGCCCAGGAACAGGTGCGTCCGCACCTGGTGGTCCTCGGTAATGCTGCCCACAGCCTGCATCCGATTGCCGGTCAGGGTTTCAACCTGTCGCTGCGTGATGTGCAGTCGCTGGCCGAGGGCCTGCTGGCCGGCCCTGAGGTTCCGGGTGACTTCGCCACGCTGCAGGCTTACCGCGAGCGTCAGCGCCTGGACCAGGACCTGACCGTGGGCTTCTCCGACCGGGTTACCCGTTTGTTCGGCAGTGCTCAACCGCTGATTGCCACCGGGCGCAACCTGGGGCTGCTGGGTCTCGACCTGCTGCCACCGGCCAAGCGCTGGTTTGCCCGACAGGCCATGGGCCTGGGAACCCGCCCGGACCCACGGAGCTGAGCATGGACGATCCGCGCAAACTGGCACGGCGTGCGCGCCTGCTGCGCTGGCGGCTGAACCTTTATCCGCCCTACATTGGCGCTGGCATTCGCGTGCAAAGCATCAGCCCGGACTTGCGCCAGGTGAAGGTACGCATGGGCCTGGGCTGGTTCAATCGCAATTATGTCGGCACCCAGTTTGGCGGCAGTCTGTATTCGATGGTCGATCCGTTCTACATGCTGATGCTGATAGAGCTGCTGGGCCGTGAATACATTGTCTGGGACAAGGCTGCCAGTATCGATTTCATCACCCCGGGCAAAGGCCCGGTGTTCGCCGAGCTGCGTGTTGATGATCAGTTGCTGGCCGAGATCCGCGAGCACACCGCAGGCGGCAAGAAATACCTGCCACGACTTCAGGTCGATATCCGAGACGCTGCCGGCGAGCTGGTGGCGCAGGTCGACAAAACCCTTTACGTGCGGCTCAAGCCGCAAGCGAGACAGGCTTAAGGCATGGAAATGCGCGCAGATCTGTTGATTGTCGGTGCCGGTATGGTCGGCAGCGCCCTGGCCCTGGCATTGCAGCACAGTGGCCTGGAAATTCTCCTGCTCGATGGCAGTCCGCTGTCGATCAAACCCTTCGATGAACAGGCAGCCTTCGAACCCAGGGTCAGTGCCCTGTCGATGGCCAGCCAGCGCATTCTCGAACGCGTGGGGGCCTGGCCGGGGATTGCACAGCGGCGTGTGAGCGCCTACTCGGACATGCGCGTCTGGGATGGTAGCGGTACCGGCCAGATCCATTTCTCCGCAGCCAGTGTGCATGCCGAGGCGTTGGGGCATATCGTCGAGAACCGCGTGGTTCAGGACGGCCTGCTGGAACGGTTGCATAACAGCGAGGTCGGCCTGCTGGCCAATGCACGACTGGAGCAGATGCGCCGCTCGGGCGATGAGTGGCTGCTGACCCTCGCCGACGGCCGCACGTTGCGTGCGCCGCTGGTGATTGCCGCCGATGGTGCTAACTCGGCCGTGCGACGCCTGACCGGCTGCGAGACCCGCGAGTGGGATTACCTTCACCACGCGATTGTCACCAGCGTGCGCTGCGCCGAGCCGCATCAGGCGACCGCCTGGCAACGTTTCACCGACGACGGGCCTTTGGCCTTCCTGCCGTTGCAGCGCGACGGTCGCCAGGAATGGAGCTCGATTGTCTGGTCGACGACGCCGGAGCAGGCCGAGCGCCTGATGAAGCTGGACGATGGCGATTTCTGCGCGCAACTGGAACGTGCTTTCGAAGGCCGTCTCGGCGCAGTGTTGCAGGCGGATCCGCGGCTTTGCGTGCCGCTGCGCCAGCGCCATGCCAAGCGTTATGTGGCTGAAGGTCTGGCCCTGATCGGGGATGCCGCGCACACCATTCACCCGTTGGCCGGGCAGGGCGTCAACCTGGGCTTTCTCGATGCGGCCGTGTTGGCCGAAGAGTTGCTGCGTGCCTACGAGCGCGGCGAACGCCTGGCGGATGAGCGCGTGCTGAGTCGCTTCGAGCGTCGGCGCATGCCGCACAACCTGGCGTTGATGGCGGCCATGGAAGGTTTCGAGCGCTTGTTCCAGGCCGACCCGCTGCCACTGCGCTGGTTGCGCAACAGCGGCCTGAAGTGGGTCGAGCAAATGCCCGAGGCCAAGGCCTTGTTCGTTCGTCAGGCGTTGGGCCTCAGTGGCGATTTGCCGGAACTGGCGCGGGCCTGAAGCCGGTTGGCGGCATGTCGTAACATCTGGTAACTCCTCCCCGGTGAGTTCGGTTGAGAAGGCAAATGGGATTAACTACCATTTGCGCCTCTATTTGAACTCCGAGGACTGCACCATGTTGCCACGCAAGCACGTATTGGCCGCCCTGGCTCTGACCCTGTTGGGCGGCACCGCCCAGGCGGCGGACGAGGTGGTGGTGTATTCCTCGCGCATCGACGAACTGATCAAGCCGGTGTTCGACGCCTATACCGCCAAGACCGGGGTCAAGGTCAAGTTCATCACCGACAAGGAAGCGCCGCTGATGCAGCGCATCAAGGCCGAGGGGCAGAACGCCACCGCCGACCTGCTGCTGACCGTCGATGCCGGCAACCTCTGGCAGGCCGAGCAGATGGGCATCCTGCAGCCGATCAAGTCCGCGGTGATCGATGCCAACATTCCCCAGCAATATCGCGCCTCGTCTCACGACTGGACCGGCCTGAGCCTGCGCGCACGGACCATTGCCTACTCCACCGAGCGGGTCAAACCCGAAGAGCTGAGCACTTACGAAGCCCTGGCCGACAAGAACTGGGAAGGTCGCCTGTGCCTGCGTACGGCGAAGAAGGTCTACAACCAGTCGCTGACCGCGACCCTGATCGAAACCCACGGCGAGAAGAAAACCGAGGAAATCATCAAGGGCTGGGTCAACAACCTGTCCACCGACGTGTTCTCCGATGACACCGCGCTGCTGCAGGCCATCAACGCCGGTCAGTGTGATGTCGGTATCGTCAACACCTACTACTACGGGCGCCTGCACAAGGAAAACCCGAACCTGGCGGTCAAGCTGTTCTGGCCAAACCAGGCTGACCGTGGCGTGCACGTCAATCTCTCGGGCATTGGCCTGACCAAGTACGCGCCGCATCCTGAGGCAGCGACAAAACTGGTCGAGTGGATGACCGGTGAAGAAGCGCAGAAAATCTTCGCTGGCGTGAACCAGGAATTCCCGGCCAACCCGAAAGTCGCGCCTTCGGAAGAAGTGGCGGCCTGGGGTACGTTCAAGGCTGACACCATCCCGGTTGAAATCGCCGGCAAGCGTCAGGCTGAGGCAATTCGTCTGATGGATCGGGCTGGCTGGAACTAAGCGCAAGGCTTTATCCTACCGCTGCCTTATCGGGGGGGGGGGAGATTTATCCCAGTGTCTGTTGGTGGGGGAGGGCTCCCGGCGGTAGCGCCCCTAGGCACCACCCTTTTCCTGGGTGTTTGGGGAACCCCCCCCCCCCCCCGCGATGCCATTGAACATCTAGAGACGTTTCCTTTTGGCCCACCCCGCCCAACGCCGCTGGTATCCCCTGGTTTTCGCCATTGCCGCCCTGGTGCTGTTGCCGCTGAGCGTGCTGTTGCTGTCCTGGCAGTCGATCGACATGCAGATCTGGTCGCACTTGCTCGATACCCAGATGAGCCGCCTGTTGGGCAATACCCTGACGCTGATTGTCGGCGTCGGCATGGGCGTCACCCTGCTGGGGGTGAGCCTGGCCTGGCTCACCAGTCTCTGCGAGTTCCCCGGACGACGCTGGCTGGACTGGGCGCTGATGCTGCCGTTCGCGATCCCGGCCTATGTGCTGGCGTTTGTCTTCGTCGGCCTGCTGGACTTTGCCGGGCCGGTGCAAACCCTGCTGCGCGAGTGGTTCGGGCCGATGCGCCTGCCGCGGGTGCGTTCCACCGGTGGGGTGATCATCGTTCTGGTGCTGGTGTTCTATCCCTACGTCTACCTGCTGGCGCGTAATGCCTTCCTCGCCCAGGGCAAAGGCCTGATGGAGGCGGCACGGGTGCTGGGGCATTCGCCGTTGCAAGCGTTCTGGCGGGTGGCATTGCCCATGGCGCGTCCGGCCATCGGTGCCGGTGTTGCCCTGGCGCTGATGGAAACCCTGGCTGATTTCGGTGCGGTGTCGGTGTTCAACTTCGACACCTTCACCACCGCGATCTACAAGACCTGGTACGGCTTCTTCAGCCTTTCGAGTGCTGCGCAGCTGGCCAGCTTGCTGCTGCTGGCGGTGATGCTGGTGCTCTATGGTGAGCGCCGTGCCCGTGGCGCCGTGCGCGGCAGTAACGAGCGTCCTCGCGGCAAAGCGCTGTACCACCTGCGCGGGATCAAGGCGCTGGCTGCCAGTGGCTGGTGCCTGCTGGTGTTTGCCTGTGCCTTCGTCATCCCGCTGCTGCAATTGCTGGTGTGGTTCTGGCAGCGCGGGCGCTTCGACCTTGATGAGCGTTACACCAGCCTGATCCTGCATACCTTGTACCTGGGGGCGATGGCGGCGCTGATCACCGTCTGTGTCGCCCTGGTGCTGGCGTTTGCGCGACGGCAATCGTCCGCACCGGGAATCCGTGCCGGGGTCGGCCTGGCCAATCTTGGCTATGCCTTGCCAGGCTCGGTACTGGCGGTGTCGATCATGCTGGCGTTCAGTTACCTGGACAATCAGCTGGTGGTGCCGTTGTCCAACTGGCTGGGCGGTGCTGGCAGGCCGTTGTTGCTGGGCAGTCTGTATGCGTTGTTGCTGGCCTACCTGGTGCGCTTCATTGCCGTGGCTTACGGACCACTGGAAAACAGCCTGGGACGGATTCGCCCGTCGTTGCCAGAAGCGTCGCGCAGCCTCGGGGTCAGTGGCCCAAGATTGTTTTTCAAGGTGTATCTACCGCTGTTGGTGCCGGGTGCCTTGAGTGCTGCCTTGCTGGTGTTCGTCGATGTGCTCAAGGAAATGCCCGCGACCTTGCTGATGCGTCCGTTCGGCTGGGACACACTGGCCGTACGTGTGTTTGAAATGACCAGCGAAGGCGAGTGGGCGCGTGCCTCGCTGCCTGCCTTGACCCTGATCCTGGTCGGCCTGTTGCCGGTCATCGGCCTGATACGACGATCAGCGAGGCACGTCGGTCAAACGCGCTGAGGATGTCAGCCATCGAGCTTGCAGCTACAATGCGCGGCATTCGTTGCGGCCGGTCCTACAAACCGGGTAGCTGAAATGCTGCCAGCAGCCGTAGCTTCGCCACGCCCGGAAGGAGAAACCCATGGGACTGCGCACGCCTCTTTATGACCTGCACCTGGCGCTAGGCGCCAAGATGGTCGATTTTGGCGGTTGGGACATGCCCTTGCATTATGGCTCGCAGGTCGAAGAGCACCATCAGGTGCGCCGTGACTGCGGGGTGTTCGATGTTTCCCATATGACCGTGATCGATATTCGCGGCGCCCAGGCTGGCGTCTGTTTGCAGCATCTGCTGGCCAACGATATCGATCGTCTGAACGCCACTGGCAAAGCCTTGTACAGCACCATGCTCAATGAGCAGGGCGGGGTTATCGACGATATGATCGTCTACCGCTGCGAAGACGGTTATCGCTTGGTGGTCAACGCCTCGACCCGCGACAAGGACCTGGCCTGGCTGCAGGCGCGCATGAGCGGTTTCGAAGTTGAGCTGATCGAGCGCCCGGAACTGGTGATCCTGGCCATCCAGGGCCCGCAAGCGCGGGAAAAGGTCGCCGAACTGGTACCTGCCGCTCGTGCCGCACTGATCCGTGAACTCAAACCCTTCGAAGGCCTGGCCGACGGTGACTGGTTTATCGCCCGCACCGGCTACACCGGTGAGGATGGCCTCGAGATCATTTTCCCGGCCGTCCAGGGCCCGGCGTTCTTCAACGATCTGATCGGTGCCGGCATCGCCCCGAGTGGCCTTGGTGCACGCGATACCCTGCGTCTTGAAGCCGGTATGAACCTGTATGGTCAGGACATCGACGAAGACCACACGCCGCTGACCTCCAACCTGGGTTGGAGTGTCGCCTGGGAGCCAGCCGAGCGGGATTTCATCGGCCGCAGCGGTTTGCTGGCGGAAATCGAGCACGGCGTCGAGCAGAAACTGGTCGGCCTGGTGCTCGAAGAGCGCGGCGTTCTTCGCGCTCATCAGGTGGTTCGCGTTGCCGGTATTGGCGAAGGGGAGATCACCAGTGGTAGTTTCTCTCCTACGCTGAGCAAATCGATTGCGCTGGCGCGGGTGCCGATGGCAACCGCCGATCGTGCCGAGGTGGAGATCCGCGGCAAGTGGTACCCGGTGCGGGTGGTCAAGCCGACCTTCGTGCGCCATGGCAAGATTCTGATCTGAACCTATTCCGGCGGGCCTACCGCTGACCCTATCGAGGACAACAATATGAGCAATATCCCCGCCGACCTGCGTTTTGCCGAAAGCCATGAGTGGGCCAAGCTGGAAGCCGACGGCACAGTGACCGTCGGCATCAGCGACCACGCCCAGGAAGCGTTGGGTGACGTGGTATTTGTCGAGCTGGCGGAAGTAGGCAAGGTCTTCGCTGCTGGCGATGCCGCCGGTGTGGTCGAGTCGGTCAAGGCCGCTTCGGATATCTACGCCCCGGTCAGCGGCGAAGTGATCGCCGTGAACGAAGCGCTGGCCGACAGCCCTGAGTCGCTGAACAGCGATCCGTACGGCAGCTGGATCTTCAAGCTCAAGCCAAGCGACAAGGCCGAACTGGACAAACTGCTCGACGCCGCCGGTTACCAAGCCGCTATCGGCGAATAGTTTTCACACAAAGCGGCAATCTCTTCCTAGACTCAATATGCCTCGGCTGGTCGGGGCTTGGTCTAGGAAGAGAGAGCCGCTATGTCCCAGTCGCCGTCCCTGAGCCAACTGCACGACGCCAATCCTTTCCTGCGTCGCCACCTGGGGCCTGATGCCTCGGAGCAGCAGGCGATGCTGCAGGCCCTGAGCCTGGGCAGCCGCCGTGAGCTGATTGAGCAGACCGTGCCACCGGGCATTCGCCTGAACCGGCCGCTGGACTTGCCCGCCGCCCTGGATGAGCAGGCCGCCCTGAACAAACTCAGAGGCTACGCCGAGCAGAACCAGGTGTGGACCAGCCTGATCGGCATGGGCTACCACGCGACCGTCACACCGACCGTCATCCTGCGCAACGTCCTTGAGAACCCGGGCTGGTACACCGCCTATACACCGTATCAACCGGAAATCGCCCAGGGCCGTCTGGAAGCCTTGCTGAATTTCCAGCAGATGATCATCGACCTCACCGGCCTGGACCTGGCTAACGCCTCATTGCTCGATGAAGCCACGGCGGCCGCTGAAGCCATGGCCCTGGCCAAGCGCATGGCCAAGTCGAAAAGCAACGTGTTCTTCGCCGACGAACACTGTCATCCACAAACCCTGTCGGTGCTGCGGACCCGTGCCGAGGGATTTGGTTTTGAGCTGGTGATCGACGCTGTGGATAACCTGGCGAACTACCAGGTGTTCGGCGCCTTGCTGCAGTATCCCGATACCCATGGCGAAATCCGCGACCTGCGGCCGTTGATCGAACAACTGCACAAACAGCAGGCACTGGCCTGCGTTGCCGCCGATTTGCTCAGCCTGCTGATGCTGACCCCGCCGGGTGAGCAGGGCGCTGATGTGGTCCTGGGCACGTCACAGCGCTTTGGTGTGCCCATGGGCTACGGTGGCCCGCATGCTGCCTACTTTGCCTGCCGTGACGCGTTCAAGCGGGCCATGCCCGGGCGCATCATCGGCGTGTCCAAGGACGCGCGCGGCAACGTGGCATTGCGCATGGCCCTGCAGACCCGGGAACAGCATATCCGCCGCGAGAAGGCCAACTCCAACATCTGCACTGCGCAGGTGCTGCTGGCCAACATCGCCGCTTTCTATGCGATCTATCACGGCCCGGAAGGCTTGCAGCGCATCGCCCAGCGAGTGCATGCGCTGACCTTTGTCCTCGCCGCCGGTCTTGAGAGCAAGGGCATCAAGCGCCTTAACGAGCACTTCTTTGACACCCTGACCCTGGAGGTGGGCGGTAGTCAGACGGCGATCATCGAAAGTGCCGAGGCGGCGCAGATCAACCTGCGCATTCTCGGCCGTGGCCAGTTGGGCGTGAGTCTCGACGAGACCTGCGATGAAAGCACCGTACTGCGCCTGTTCGATATCTTCCTGGGGGCCGACCACGGCCTGGATATCGCCACCCTCGATGCCCTGGCTCTACCGGAAGGTATTCCGGCGGCCCTGGCACGACACTCGACCTTTCTTACGCATCCGGTGTTCAACCTGCACCACAGTGAAACCGAGATGCTGCGCTACCTCAAGCAGCTGGAGAACAAGGACCTGGCGCTGAACCAGTCGATGATCCCGCTGGGCTCCTGCACCATGAAACTCAATGCCAGCAGCGAAATGATTCCGATCACCTGGCCAGGCTTTGCGCTGTTGCACCCCTTTGCCCCGGCTGCTCAGGTGCAGGGCTACAAGGCGATGATCGATGAGCTGGAAGCCTGGCTGTGTGCAATCACCGGCTTCGATGCCATCTGCATGCAGCCCAACTCTGGTGCGCAGGGCGAGTACGCCGGATTGATGGCCATTGCCAAGTACCACCGCAGTCGCCACCAGCACCAGCGCGATATTTGCCTGATCCCGTCATCGGCCCACGGCACCAACCCGGCATCCGCACAAATGGCGGGCATGCAGGTGGTGATCGTCGAGTGTGACGAGGCCGGCAACGTTGACCTGGGCGACCTCAAGGCCAAGGCGCAGGCAGCCGGGGAGCGTCTGTCGTGCCTGATGGCAACCTATCCGTCGACCCATGGTGTGTATGAAGAGGGTATCAAGGAGATCTGCGAAGTTATCCACAACGAGGGTGGCCAGGTGTACATGGATGGCGCCAACCTCAATGCCCAGGTCGGCCTGACCCGACCGGCGGACATCGGCGCCGATGTTTCGCACATGAACCTGCACAAAACCTTCTGCATTCCTCATGGGGGTGGCGGGCCGGGCATGGGCCCGATTGGTGTGCGCGCTCACCTGGCTCCTTTCGTCGCCAGCCATCCGGTGATACCGGTTCCCGGACCGGACCCACAGAACACGGCGGTAAGTGCAGCCCCTTGGGGCAGCGCGAGTATCCTGCCGATCAGCTGGATGTACATCGCCATGATGGGGCCGCAACTGGCCGATGCCAGCGAGGTGGCCATGCTCTCGGCCAACTACCTGGCCGAACAGCTGGGCGGGGCTTTCCCGGTGTTGTATCGGGGGCGTAACGAGCGTGTGGCGCATGAATGCATTCTGGATCTGCGGCCATTGAAGGCCCTGACCGGGATTTCCGAGGAGGATGTGGCCAAGCGTCTGATGGATTACGGTTTCCATGCCCCGACCATGTCGTTCCCGGTGCCGGGTACCTTGATGGTCGAGCCGACCGAGAGCGAGTCGAAGGCTGAGCTGGATCGCTTCGTCGAAGCGATGCTGAGCATTCGTGCGGAGATTCGTGAGGTGCAGGAGGGCAACTGGCCGGCGGAAGACAATCCGCTCAAACATGCGCCGCATACCCTGGCGGATGTGCTGGGTGTGTGGGAGCGGCCTTACAGTATCGCCCTGGGGGTGGCGCCCAGTGACCATGTGCGTCTGCACAAATACTGGCCGGCGGTGAATCGGGTGGACAATGTGTTTGGCGACCGGAACCTGTTCTGTGCCTGTGTGCCGGTAGATGATTACCGGACCTGATCGCGGGGGGAGCCCCACCCCCCCCAACCCGACCCCTGGAGAAGGGTTTGCCCCCCCGTA